>NZ_JBNHEP010000128.1:0-13464 GCF_050015995.1 Dapis brunnea BLCC-M229
AGCTATATCGCTTGATTTGCCATGCGCTATATATAGTGTCTTTGCGTAAGTCCTGGGAATGTTAGGAACAGCTTTGGACACTCTCACTGGAGGAGACGGCTCCTCACTCATCTGATGGAAGCTATATATGTAGGGGCTTCCAGCCCTTCGTGCGCCCTCGTGTCGCACCCAAAACAGGAGAATTGTACGCCTAGGAATTAATAAAAAATTAGTGCCATTGCATAAGTCCTGATTTTAATTAATTATTTTTAAGCTCTACCTAATATTCTTGACCAAGCCTGATTAAAATGCTAAACTACTGCTATATTAATAAGAGCTAATTTAAGTAAATATAAAAAATAAGGCCCAAAACAGAGATCATAACTTATCTCTAAGGAGCGCTATGAAAAAATGGAAAACCTAACAGATTATCGTAAATTAGATCCAGGTTTAGTGAATGCCTTGAATAAAACACCACCATCACAAAAACAACCTATGGAAGTTTTTGTGCGGACAACAGAAGTGCCAAATCAAATAGAGGCAAACTTTTTACAAAAACTTGGTGTCAGAGGGGTAAATCATAAACGATGTACCTTTACAGCTAAACTTTCACCTGAAGCAGTTACAGAATTAGCTCATCAACCTTGGATACATAATCTCAGATTAGCAAGAAATATACGTTGGGCTTGAGTGGAGAGAGCTAACTACTGAAGTAAAATAATTGTACATTCTTTGTTATAATTAATGGTTTATATATAATTTATTTGAAGGAGGTTTTTGAGCAATATTGCAGAAAAAAGATGCCATTAGATCTGAGAGCTTATAAATGTAAATGCGATGGATGTAGTAAGTGATGGGATAGCCTAGACTAAAACGGTTGCTGTCAATGTACGAAGACTATGTGTGTCAGTAGCTGGAGTTCCCACCGATTTTAAGCCTGCACAGAAGATAAGTTACAGACTGCGGTCAGTGGTCTTCTGTCAAACAGGAAGCTAGCTTCAGAGCTGCATGCAATCGTGCATGGGTAAGTTTGGGTAAGTTTAGTATAACGGATGTTCAATATTGCTTTTTTCTATTTTTTACTACAGCGATCGCTTGTTTCACAGAAAAATACTAGAGCGGTCGCTAATTTTTTTATTAGCTTTTCCAGAATAGAGATAGGATTGTTAGAATAAGGAGATATCCGATTAAAGTTAAATGAATATGACTCAGACTGCCACTATATTTTACCTGAAGATTCAACAAGTGGAAAAATTATGCTTGTTTGAACTTGCTTGGGGTATCGGGCAACAATTAACTGTCAGTCTGCCTTATCCTGAAAGTCTCACCATATCTTACCAAGATTGGCAACAAAATTATCTGAATTTTTATCACAAAGCCTTGCGGGGAAGGGTAGTAAATACAGGAAAACTAACGAGACAAGTTGATTGGCATCAAAAATTGGTGCAAGCAGAAGCAAAACTTGTGTTTGAGTTTCATCGTTGGCTACGACACGAACAACTGTATGAGATTAGAGCGATCGTTGCTCAAGCAGCCAAACAAAAAACAGAAAGTTTACTATCACAGCAGAATACTGATGTACCTACAGTTGATGTGTTTATAACTTGCAACTGCCAAGACCTATCTCGTTTACCGTGGGAAGCATGGGAGATTACAGAATTTGCTGCATCCAGCAAAATTAGAATTGCCCGCCAACCAATTAATATTCGCAATACTACAGCTACACTAAATTATTCATCCAAACGAGGTCGAAGTAAAGCTAGAATATTGGCAATATTGGGAGATGATACAGGTTTAAATTTTCAGGCAGATAAAGAAGCAGTGAAATTTCTTTCCCCAATAGCTGAAGTAGAGTTTGTGGGTTGGCAACCTCAAGAAAGTCAAGCAGAGCTAAAAGAAAAAATTGTTAAAGCAATAACTGACCAACGCGGGTGGGATATTTTATTTTTTGCCGGACACAGTAATGAAACTCTTAATACAGGTGGGGAAATAGCGATCGCTCCAAGCACCACCTTATGCATCACAGAAATTTCTCAACCCCTAAGCATGGCCAAACAAAGGGGTTTACAATTTGCCATCTTCAACTCCTGTAGTGGGTTAAGTATTGCCAATGCTCTGATAGACTTGGGTTTAAGTCAAGTCGCAGTCATGCGAGAGCCAATTCATAACCAAGTCGCCCAAGAATTTTTAGTGAGATTTCTCCAAAGTTTAGGTGAATACAAAGATGTTCACGAATCATTATTATCAGCGTGTCAATTTTTGAAACTAGAGAAAAATCTCACCTACCCCAGCACATATTTAATACCATCTTTGTTTCGCCATCCAGGAGCGCCACTATTTCGTCTCAAACGATCGAGTCTTAGACAAGAACTCATAAGGTGGTTGCCTACAAGAAGAGAAGCGATGGCTATAAGTGCATTGATTTTATGTAGTTTGCAATTGTCAAATCAAAGGTTTTTGATTGAGAAGCGAGTATTAGTGCAAGCTATGTATCGTCAATATACCAACCAAGTTGAGAGGCAAAATTCACCGCCTGTACTGTTAGTAGAAATTGACGAAGATTCGATCACAAAAGCCAAAATATCCAATCCTTGGCCAATGGATCGTAGTTATCTCGCCAAAATCATCGATCAACTGACAACCATAAACGCTAAAATCATTGGTATTGACTATTTGTTAGATCGCCATCAAAAAGAAGAAAATGACATAAAATTAGCCCAGACCCTACGCTCATCCATAGAAAAACAAAACACTTGGTTTGTATTTGCTACATCCCGCAACCCAGCTGGTGGTTGGTTGGAAGCATTACCGGAGTTAGCCTCCCCTAAGTGGCGACTACAGGGAAATGTTAGCTTAGTAGGTTATAACCGTTACGTTACCCATGTAACACTACTACCAAGCCAAAATTCTACTAAGACACCATTGCCCTTTGGTTATTTGCTAGCAGTTGCTCACTTATTAAACTTTGAAAAATCTGAGAATTTGCTGCTACCTCAGATTAATTCTTCAGTTGATTGGTTATTGCAAGTCAAAAATCATATTGCTCAGACTACTGATAAAAATTTTTTTGATTTATTTTCTAGCTTATCTCGCTTACAACCTTTAACTAAGTTCTCTTATCGACTAGGGCAAATGTGGCTGCATCCAATTATAGATTTTTCTATTCCTCCTGAAGCGATTTTTGTACGTCTACCTGCTTGGCAACTTTTAGAGAGTGATGAATCCCAATTATTACCAAAAACTACACTAGAGAAACGCCCATCAATAGTAATTATTGCCGCTGGATATAAAGATGCAGGATTAACTCCTGGAGAAGACAATTTTCCTTTACCTGCTGCTGTTAGTTACTGGCGTTCTCAAAAGGAGCCACCCAACCCAAGTAGAGCATTTACAGGGGGAGAAGTTCATACTTATATGGTTCATCATTTCCTTAAGCAACGATTAGTTATACCTATTCCTAATTTATGGCTAATAGGGATAGCTGCTTTGTTAGGAAAAGGAGTGGTATTAATGTTAGAGAATAATTCTAACTCTAAGACACAACAAAAGGAAATTATTTTATCATCACTATTTTTATTAACTCTAATTTATGCTCTTGCTTCTCTACAAATATACATTTCAGCAGCTATTTTATTACCTTGGTTGTTACCTAGTCTGACATTTTGGATTTATATATTTTTATATTCGATCGATCCTAAATCAACTTTTGACAATTGAAGTATTCTACATATAATTTCTGCTTGCACAATCATAATAAATCTTTTATTGTAGTAATCCTAAATGATTTTGAAGATAAATGAGGTATAGCAATCCTATTTTAGTTGTAATATTTTGGTGGTAGTTAGGAGTCAGGAGTAGGGGCGATTCGCGAATCGCCCCTACAGGAGTCATAATTTCAAAGGCTTTCAGTTGAGATTAACTATTATAAAAGTGCGTTGCTGAAACACGGTATGATTTGATAATTTGGGATTGTTTGAACTACTTGTTAATATTAACTTTTCCCTCCATACCTTTTCCCTGTTCCCTATTACCTAGAAACTTACTTTCATACCTTAATTCAGCAATGTCTATAAAAGTTTCCACAACCTATTTGGGATTGCTATATATGTTGATAATTCTATAATTACCGAATTATTAATTATTAATAATTGATAATTAAATAATTCATGCCTTGAAGCCTCCCCTTTTAAGGGGAAAAAAAGAAATAATATTTCCTTATATTCAATTCCCTTGCGGTTTTAACCAGAGGTAATTATCAATTATCCATTATCCATTATCAATTAATGAATTCAATCCCCCCATCTCCCTATCCCCCATCTCCTCATCTCCCCATATCCCCACCTCCCCAAACCATATAATAAGTATTCAACTGGATTTGATATTAGTATGGATGTTGAATCTACTTAGAAGCATCTGGCAAAACAAAACGCTTTTCTCCATCTTCACTCATTTCCACTTTACCACCAAGTTCGAGAATTTCTTGTTGAGCGCGTTCCCGTACCCTCTGGTCTCTTGTTTGATAATATACCCATAACCAGGCATTAAACTTGATTAATTTACTATCGGGGTCTGTCTTGAGAAATTCTGCTGTATTTCTAAATAAAGAGCTTAACTCTTGGTATGATCTATTCTCAGCCCATTCAGCAGCCATTTCGTGAGAATTAATTGCCCCTGGAATATCACCGACTAATAATAATTGATCTATTCCTTTGAATCTCCATACTTGCCACGCTTCTGGATCTATTTCTGGGGAAAGTACATCAGTGCCACGGGTCATATATTCTACAGCTACTTTGGGTTTACCCTCATATATAGATAAAGAGTTGGAAAGAAACAGATATATGTCAACCCATCTTGGATCTAACTGGGTGATAATATCAAAGTAATCTTCACTTAGAGAATAACCTGTTTCATTTCTGGCTGCATCATCCCCGAAATATTGGAGAAATTGGAGAAATACCCAATCTGCAATCAAATTATCAAATCCAAAAGTGGGAGATGCTTTCAATAGCTTGAGCTGTAGAGCTTCTTTTTGTTCGACTAAGACTGCATCTGTTGAGTCTAAAACTATTTTCTCTTTTAACGGAGAAGCTTTTGGTGGCCAGAATACTTGTAAGCTGATTATACCTGCTAAAGCTGCAATAGGAACTGCTAGATTTGCTAATGAATCTAGCCAATTTGGGGTTTTTGCTTTGCTTTCCACAATTTCTGATATCTATAAAACTAAAAAATTTTTGATTTTTAAACAACTATTTTAGCTGAAATTTTCTTTTAGCCTCCTTAGTATTTTATGAGGCGCGATCGCTCCTTTCAATTAACTCAGCATTTCGGCAATGTAGTCGCAAATTTTATGAGATTGACTCCTTCAAAAATAATGTTCTTTAAATTGTTCTGCTTTTCCTAAGATGATTCCCAAAAGTTATGGAGATATTGAAGGAAATCTTGCGTTACCTAGTGTGTCATTATTTTTTTTTGATGTTAGAATATTCACTAGACTCTATCATGGATTTATCCCAATACCAACAGAGTTTATCTATACTTACTTGTGGGACTTTAGAAATAAGAGCTTTAAACCTCGCTTTTCGCTAAAATTTTTCTGATAGTACATTTCTTAATAACTATAGATACAATAGATACAATTATCAATATCCTCAGCTAATATCCTAGTATATTAGGTTTACTCAAATAAAAACTATCCTTATATCATAAAATATTGGGAAAGTCAACTGAATAAATGTCCAACTACCAAAAAAATAAATGAACTCAGCTTCAAAACACTTTTCTTTTATTCAAAATATTTTATATAGTGGAGCGATCGCCACAACAGCAGCTTTATCTTTATTGGCCCCTAGCTTGAGTAAGCCTGCTGAGGCAAATTTAGAAAATAGTCCCAAAGTAGTTTTGGACGAAGCATGGCAAATTGTTAACCGGGAGTATGTTGATGGTAGCTTTAATCATATAGATTGGCAAGCTACCAGGAAAAGTTTATTAGAGAAAAACTATACCTCCAATCAACAAGCTTACGAGGCATTACGTGAAGCTCTAGACAAACTAAATGACCCTTATACTCGTTTTCTAGACCCAGAACAGTTTAAAGCTCTAACTAATCAAACAGCGGGGGAAATGTCTGGAGTAGGAATGCAACTAAAGCAGGAAGAGCTTACTAAGGCGATTGCCGTGGTAGATGTTGTGGAAAACTCTCCGGCGATGAAGGGAGGTTTATTACCAGGAGACCAAATTAAAGAAATTGACGGTAAATCTACTTCTGGTTTAAGTGTATCAGCAGCAGCTAAACTGATTCGTGGTGATGTGGGGACAAAAGTAGTGCTGCGAATTATTCGATCTGGAGATCAAGAGTTTGATGTGACTTTGACAAGGGCAAGAATTGAATTACAAGCAGTTCGTTACGACCTCAAGCGAGAAGGAAATCAGCGTATTGGGTATATCCGTTTACAAGAATTTAGCGCCCATGCTGGAGAACAGATGGAAAGAGCAATAGAAGATTTGAATAATCAAAATCCTGATGGTTATGTTTTAGATTTGCGAGGTAACCCCGGGGGGTTATTGCGTATTAGTATAGATATTGCTCGGATGTGGATGGATAAAGGTGCTATTGTCAGCACAGTTAACCGAGATGGAGATAGACAAGAATTGCGGGCAAACCGTTCAGCTTTGACTGATAAACCGACAGTGGTTTTGGTAGATGGTGACTCTGCGAGTGCTAGTGAAATTCTCGCAGGAGCGCTCAAAGATAATGGTCGTGCTGTAATTATGGGAGACCAAACTTTTGGAAAAGCTTTGGTACAGTCGGTACATTCTTTGTCAGATGGTTCTGGTTTGGCAGTAACTATTGCTCACTACTATACTCCTAAAGGAACTGATATTAGTAAAAAAGGTGTTACTCCTGATGTGCCTATCAATTTGACAGATTCTCAAAAACGACGCTTATATCGGAAACCAGAAGCGATAGCTACTATATCAGATCCCTATTATGCCCAAGCTGTTAATCTTTTGAAAAATAAAGTATTGTTACGCCCGTTAGTTTTACGGGAACAAGAAAATTAAATCAATGAGTGTTGATTTGATTTTAGGTTTTTCAGGGCGATCGCTCATCCAACTTTAATTTTTACGCAACTGCAAAACTAAGTGAACTAATTCTGGTAAAATTAACTTTTCTACAGCCAGCTTAACTGCATTACTAGAACCTGGAATTGAAAATACTAATTTACCTTGATAAGTACCAGCAACAGCACGAGAAGCGATCGCCCTAGAAGCAATTTCTTGATAACTTAACCACCGAAATAATTCTCCAAAACCGGGTAAAGTTTTTTCTAATAAATTTTCAATGGCATCATAAGTAGTATCTCTGGGAGCTATTCCTGTTCCGCCGTTAAAAATTACAGCATCTATATCCTCTCGCTGAGATAGAGATTCCATTTGTGCGACAACTGCTAATTTTTCATCTTTGATAATCTGATATGCTGTTATAGAATGATCGGCACTTCTAAGAATTTCCTGGAGTAGCTGACCACTTTTATCTGTTTCTTTTGTGCGGGTATCACTAACAGTAATCACAGCACAACGGAGAGTAATATCTGGAGGAGCAGGATGAGGAATTTGTCGATCCATTCAAATAACGTAGTCTGTTCAACAATTAATAATTAATAATTAATAATTAATAATTAATAAGCTAAGAATTAATAAGCTAAGAATTAATTATTAATAAGCTAAGAATTAATAAGCTAAGAATCATTTAGGTCTTATATTTCCTTTTGCCGGTTGCTTTTGACAAAAATTGGATATATGGTTTAAATGTTAAACAGCTTAATTATCTCTTCTTCAATAGAAGGATTGGCTAAAAGGAATTTTTTTTCTTTTTTTTCCATAAATGGAGAGGCTTTATACCTTAATTTTTTGGTCAAGACTTAATCTGGTCAACTAAAGATTGTAAAAGCTCCTATTATAGTTTGGAGAACTTAACGTTGAGTTATCTGTTTTCTGTTTTAGGGAAGTCCACGGAAGTAGCTAGACATCCCCAGGCTGAAAATTTACTGGCCTGGGGAACCCATCAAGCCTTGTTAGCCTGGTTAAATTCTAAACCATACTCCTTAGCATAACGCTCCATAAACCGCATAAAGCGATCCCATTCTGTGAGAGACTTCATAACATAAAGTCCCTCAAGGAATTTAGGCTCACCATTAACAAATCTGGCCTTAACGTCGCGACTGGTAATTTGGCCTTCTTCATCAATCATATACATCCCTGTAATTTCTTGAGTAACATCTTGGCCTAAAGCCTTGGGATTCTCAAAAATCAATGTAGCTGTTCCCTGATTACCACTACGGGAACGAGTTAAACGCACTTCTGGTATAGCCTCTTCATCAACACCTTGAATAAATTGAATTGCAGTCATTAGTATTTTTTTAATCCTTAATAAATCGTTAAGATATTATTATAAACAGAAAAATGGTCTCCTAGAACCCTGGGTCTAGGAGAATATCTGCTTTTCATTTAGCGAAGCGAAATGCTAATAGGCCAAAAGTATATCAATTGTCAAATAAACGTTCTACATCATCTGCAGAGGAGCCACCACGACTAGAGTTAACTCTTAAAGATGCTCCATCTTTAGATAAATCATAAGTCAAAGGTTTAGTTTCAGAAATAAGGGCTTTACCTTCTTCTGCTAGAGATGTAGCTGGAAACTTGACCATCAAATCTTTGAGAGCTTCAATACGCTTAGGTACAGCAGGATGAGTAGTGTCAAATTCAGCACTTGGCGTTTGCCCCAAAACTTTCATTGCTCTTAAACAACCTTCTGGTTCAAAACCTGCCTTTGCTGAATATAAATACCCAACTTCGTCAGCTTCAAATTCTCTTTTACGGCCTTCTTCAGCTAAGGTTTGTTCCAACTCTTCTGTTTTCTGGGCGACAATTTCATCTATTTTTTCTTGAGATGCTTTCAAACGTTGGCGACTAGCATTACCCAATACACTACCACCAAGTCTGCCTGCTCTTCCGCCAAATATTCTTGCTGCACTACCTCCAATAGACATACCAGTTGCCTCTGACTGAGCATCCTGCTTTTCTGCCAAAACTTCTTGTTCAGTTTCTTGTTGAATTTGTTCGATTAAAGCAACTTTTTCTACAGGAGCTAAGGCTATATGCTTTTCAGTATGATGACCCATTTCGTGGGCAACTACACAAGCTATTGCTGAAGCATCCCCAGCAAGTTGGTCTAGGAGACCGTTGTAGATAGCAATCAGGTTAACGTCAGTGGCAAAAGCATTAATATTGTATTTTGGAACAATTACAATCCGCCATGGTTTTTCATCAAGTTTATTAGCCCTGGCAATGCGCTCCAGGATTCGATATAGGGCATAAAGGTCTTCAGGTAGTTCTTCTTTGGCCTGTTGGTATATACTTTTTGGTTGTTCTGTTGGGGTAGAATTTTCCGATGATGTGGGGTTGGCTTTAACTGATAGTTGATTAGTAGATAGGAGAAGTGTGATTGCTGCTAATGTAGTTAGTATAGTTTTGATTTTCAACATGATATTTCAACCGAAAGTTAAACTAATTTTTTTCTCCTTCAATAAAGTTGGTATCTGGAGAAATATTGGTATGGTTAATTCCTAATACATTTTCTTTATTTAATTGAGGTTTAACTACTACTTCTTTTTTATAGACAAATTCCCAATAAAAACATCTGTTTCTCGGTAATATTCTCAGTTTTTTAACAGCATAAAATTCGAGATTACTAGCCATGGGAATCAAGAATATATCTAAACCAAACCAGTGCTTACCGAATTATTAATTAATTCTGGTTTAAAGCCTCCCCTTTTAAGGGGAAAAAAAGAAATGATATTTCCCAATATTCAATTCCCGTGCGGTTTTAACCAGAGGTAATTATCAATTATCAATTATCAATTATCAATTAATGAAAGGTATTGCCCAGTGGAACTCTGATTTGATTACCTTTGAGTTTTAATGCTTGAGAAGGCTAACTAACTGTAGCTAATCCGGCTTTTTTTATATAGTTATGTATTCTTGGTATGTCTAGGATTTTACCTTCAGTATAGGCAATAATAAGACCATAATAAAAGCGAAATGATTCAGCTACAGTTCTCAATATTTGTTTTACTGCTTGAGAATCTAGAAATTTATAGTGATATTTGTGTTTGTAGACTTTTTCATGCGTCAAACTTGCCAATAGTTTTGTGAGACTTAAAAAATCATTGCTGACCATAATATATTCCCATGTTAGTTAGCTTGTGAGACTGTTCACATAAGAATGTTAAAATGGCAATTAATTCGGGAATTTGAGAAACTCAAACTTGTTGACAAGCATACATTTTTCCACCTTGAAAGTTAAATTTATTGTACTATATAAAAGAACGACTAAAGTCGTATGGCCTCAAAGGCTAGCTCATTTTCATCCCCGCTCTGAAAGATACGGGCATTCAACGGAAGCTTTTCGGTAAGCTTGAGATTGGTCTGAAAAAATCCACAATAGTAAAAATTGACTTAATTATATTATAACTGGTTGTTTTTGTCAAAGAAAAATAGTAGATGGTGAAGATAGAAAGGGGAATATTATATGAGGTACGTTAATGTTTGCTACCAATAATTGATAACAAGATGGGGAGATTCATAAATTATATATCTGGCAAATAGTTGGATAAAAAAAATTGGTAGTGGTAAAGAAAGAAGTAATAATAAGTAGTAGAGAATAGGGAACACAGAAGAATTTTGATCTCCTTTATCCTGACTATTTTAGGACTACCCAAAAATTATAGTATATAGCAAAGAAAGAGTTGGTTAGGGCATAGACTGATGATGAATAACAGACGATAAAATGTTTTTCCCAATATTCTCTGTTGCTTACCGAATCATTAATAATTATTAATTATTAATTAAATAATTCAGCTTACTCTGCCTCCCCTTTCAAGGGGAAAAAAAGTGCTATGACATTTCCTTAATATTCAATTCCGTAACGGTTTTAACCAGAGGTAATTATCCATTATCCATTATCCATTATCCATTAATGAATATAGCTTTAATTATGTCTTATCTAGTATAAAGTATATATTCTTAAATATTTTTATTTGAAAAGAAATCATTCCTCAATTATTTTTTAGGATAATTTTTAGGCTGATTTCAGAAGTATATTGAGACAGAAATCTCTAGAATTGACAAATATATATAGCAATATGATTTGAGTTGTGAGATATTGGAGAATTTTAGGGAATAAGGAACACTTAACTGGGAACAGGGAATAGGGAATAGGGAACAGGTATGGAGGGAACATGGAACAAGAAAATGTATCTTCTTCATAAGATAACTGCTATATTCTATCCTTTTAAGGAACACCTCAATTCTCACATCTCATTCCTGATTGCTATAGCTAGTCTAATGTAAGCATTCAGCTATTAGCAGTCAGCTATCAGCAATAAGACCCTACTTTTAAGGAAGGAGTTTAAATGAATATAGACTTTAACAACTTTTGTAGTAAAATTTAATTCTGACTTGATTAATACAGCTTTGAACTTACACCAAAAGCAATAGTTGATAACTAATAGCTGACGGCTGAATGCTTACAGTCTAATACCATTTCTCAAAAAAAATCCTACATTTTATTAAGCCTGGGAATAGGGGAGTATGGGAGTGGGGGAGAAGTAAACATAAGAATAATTAACACCCTACTGGGGTGCTAATTATCAAAAAGGTGATTTACTCGTGTTAATTACTTAATGGTTGAAGTGTCACCTAAATATATAATTACTTTTGATAAGTAAGTAGGCGCGAATAAATTTGACTAAATGTCAAAAAATGTTTATGTAACTCAAACCTTTGAAATTGCTTTCTTCCACTCCGTTCCAGTCCCTGCGGACATAGTGACATTTAATTATATCTGGCTACTTAACTGCAATTATCTTTTTTAATTTACTATGGCATTTTTCAACCTTTGTGAAGTACAGTTGTTATTCTTCTTTTCTGTTCCCTATTCCCTAAAAGTTAGAAATTTTTTGTACCTTACCAGTACAATAATAGCTATATTATAATTTGGAAATTAATTTTTAGGAGCATACATTTATAATGATTGAAGTTGAAAAATTAAGCAAAATTTATGGTTCAACCTCAGCACTGAAAGAAGTATCTTTTGCTGTACAACAGGGAGAAATACTGGGATTTTTAGGTCCTAATGGTGCAGGTAAAACAACAACAATGCGAATCTTAGCTGGATATTTGCCTGCTACAAGTGGCACGGCTAAAATTGCTGGTTATGATGTTCATGAAGATTCTATGGCAGTACGACAATTGATTGGTTATTTGCCAGAAATACCACCTTTATATCCAGAAATGACAGTAGAAGGATTTCTATTTTTTGTTACTAGAATTAAACGAGTTCCTCCGGGCGATCGCTCTGCTAGAGTTAGGTTGGCAATGAGAAGATGTGGATTATTAAATAAGCAGAAAGTTTTGATTAGAAAGTTATCGAAAGGATATAAACAAAGGGTTGGTATTGCTCAAGCTTTGGTACACGATCCGCAGGTAATTATACTGGATGAACCTACTGTTGGTCTTGACCCTAGACAAATTATTGAAGTGAGAAATTTGATTAAAAGTTTGGCTGAAGAGCATACTATTATTTTATCTACTCATATTTTGCCGGAAGTTAGTATGACTTGTAATCGAGTGGCGATTATTAATCAGGGTGAAATTGTGGCTACGGGTAGTCCTGAAGAAATGAGTAATAAGTTAGCAAGTGGGTGGGGATATGAAGTAGAAATTGAGGGAGAAACTCAAGAGATAGAAACAGGATTAAAGTTATTAGCTGAAGTTCCGGGAATTCAATCTCTAGAAAAAATTAAATCAGATAACGAAAGTCGCCTCAGATTACAAATAAACTGTCAACCGGAAATGGAACCAGGAAAAGAAATTTCTAATACTATAGTTACTGCTGGTTTGAGTTTATGTGAACTACGTCGAACTCGTGCTAGTTTAGAAGATGTTTTCTTAGGTTTAACTACGGGTGAAGTTGCTAGAAATTCAATGGTTGAAGTATCTACAAATTCTGTAGTAAATGAGGAAAAGTCTGAGGGAAATATTGAGTTGGAAAAGGATAAAAGTCAATTACCTGACCCTTGGGAAAATTGAGGCGATCGCTCAAAATTAAAAATTCAAAATTTATATTTTATAGACTCAAAATTTTGACACGTTAAGTAAAACTTGTAGGAGACTGACACAGCTAAAACTGTGCGTTAGATTTTTTCCTATAATTCTCGTTATGGCAAGATTTGAGGATTTTTTTCTAATGTACTATTTAAGGTGTGTCAGTCCAGAAGAAAAATTTGAGGATTCATCGCCTCTGGCTGGGTGCTTCAGAAAATGTAGTGACTATTGCTCTATACGCATGGGGAAGAGAAATTTCCCGATTCATCTCCTCACGGCGGGTGCTTCAGAAAATGTATTAACTATTGCTCTATA
>NZ_JBNHEP010000129.1:0-13828 GCF_050015995.1 Dapis brunnea BLCC-M229
TTAAACCTAAACAGCTTAGTCTGTTTGATTTAGATCCGTGGGAATCTCCGCGCCTTTAGGCCGGAGAGGATGTCAAAAAGGAGAAGTTTTAGGGTTGCCCCAAGGAAAATATTTGTCGCGACCTTATGGGAAAAAAGTTGACAGTTAACATGGTTTGTAGTAGGGCTTTAACCCTCGCATTTTCGGGCTAAAGCCCTACTACGAGCTGAAGAACTTAATTATAACTTTAGCTCAAATATTTATCCAATACCTGATGAAAGTGACGGATTCGAGATTCGTGATAGTTACCCAAAGTAATACCAGGTTTTGCAGATGCTTTCAAACCTTTTTGCAGTAGGAGTAAGTTAGAAGCATCTTGATCTAGCACTGGTCCTGCTTGTCTCAATTCTGGTACATCACTCCATTTTTCCTCAGATGTCAGCCAATGAATTTTAGCTGCTGGTGGCGTAACTCCCGATGTACAAGGTTGCAAGACTAGGAATTCCATAATACAACTATCAGGGTCATTACCATAAGGTCTAAAACGAAACATGAACGGTTGACCGACACCAGGAAGTATCATAAAGTTAGGGAAAATAAAGTAAGAAATTATATCGAGCATCTCTGTATCAGAAACAGTAGAGCAGTCAACTTCTAAATTCTGCTTGAAGCTTTGTCGAATGACTTCTGCTGCATAAGCACGGGGATTCATGTCCTCAGATATCTGTAATGTTTCTAGGTCAATTCCCATAAATTCTATCAGACCTGTAGCAGGAGCTTGTGGGTCTCGTAGCTTACCTAGATGGGGACTTTGCACCGCAATTGGCATAATTAACCTATTATGACGACCATAAATGTCATTTTGGGAATTAGCATCTCCAGTGAATTTGAGAATTTGTGGATGTGTTGCAATTATATGATAAGCCTCTAAAAAAGCCCCTAGTGCCACTTTCCAGTTAGCAGGCATAACTTTGGCAACGTGAGCTACTGTAAACCTTTTCTGTAAAGCAAACTGTTGGAAATGTTCGGGTAGATTTTCTAAGTAACTCTCAAGAGACTCACAGTATGGGTCAAAATTAATAAAGACAAAACCCTGCCATGTTGCCACCTTAATTTCAGGCAACCGGAAAGCTTCATCCTCTACTTGTTCAAAATCCCACCGACAAGGAATATGAGCTAGAGTACCATCCAATTTCCATGTCCAACCATGAAAGGGACATTTTAAAGCTAAAGTATTTCCCTCATTAACACATAATTGGGTTCCACGGTGCAAACAAGAGTTGTAGAATGCCTGAATTTTATCAGCTTTACTCCGGACAAGAATTACTGAAAGGTCAGCTACATCATATACCACATAATCGCCCACATTGGGGATATTTTCTTCTCGACAAGCCCACTGCCAGACTTTTTTCCACAATTTTTCTACTTCTAAGTTATGATATTCAGGAGAAAAGAATATTTCTCTGGGAATATCGGCAGTTCCCAGATTTTTGATTGATTCTTGTTTGAGTACAGGTGGCACAGGTCGGCTATCCGTTTGCAATATTTCCTGCACTGTTTCCATTTCATCTCTGGTGAAATTTCTGGTAGTCATTTGATTATTGATTAGATAGGTTGCAAATATATCTTACTATTATCTTTGGTTAAATTAAAGCTCCTAGTAGGGCTTCAGCCCGAAAATAGAGATGTAATGGGTATCATGTTTTTGAAATAGTTATAATCAAAGCTCGTAGTAGGGCTTCAGCCCGAAAGCGGACTTCTGAGGGCTGTTTGCTGATGCCTACTTCAAAGATTACAACTGTTATTTAACATTACAAATATAAAGAAAAAAAATATATGGACACACTACTGAGTTTAATATTATTATCTACAGAGTAGTTAATGTTTATTCAACTCTTTATGCTTTTATTAAAGCATCCATTTTATATCCACTTAATTGTCAATTTATAACGGAAAATGAATTTGTATCTCAAAATCAATAAGTTAGTATTTACTAGCAAATAAAAGCGTTAGTCAGACTTCAGGCATATAGACAAATATAAATCATATTACTCTTTATAATGGTAATATTATTAATTTTTATCCTTAATATTTGGATTATAAAATTTAAATCGCTTCCTTTGCTAAATTATGGGAATCAGATGGGAGATTTATATAATAAAACAAATAAGTTGTCATAAACTATTCTTACTGTTCCCATATCTGACTCCTCAAAAGTGAAAGTTTGCTTGATTTTTGACCAGATATTACAGTATATTCAGTACGGATTTCTCTAATTTCATAAACGGCTATACCTACTTTGGCAAAACTATAAAACTTGATTAATATTTTAGTAAAAAGATTTACATATGAGAGCTAAACAATGGCTGGTAGTTGAGTAAAATTCAATACGCAAAAGATTACTTATAACAATTTTTATCTCAGGAATTAGGAGGTTTTTATATGATAAATACTTAAGTTTATGCCTAATTATCAACAGTTAGTTCCCTTGGTTTACTGTGTCATTGAATGCGAGTTTTCACTGAAACTTCAATTCACATTTTATAACTAAAAAAGGAGGATTTACTATGTCAGTAGAACATGATTTGAAATTACTTTTCAAGAGACACAAGAACAGATTAAACAACAATAATTATTATTATATTCACTCTACCAACAACGTACTTTAATCCGGTCAAAGATGTTAGAAGAAGAACTAAAGCAAGAGCATAAATAAGTAATAATTAAGCTTAAGTCATTGTCTTTGAAGAAGGAATCAAAATTGAAAAATTGAGGAAGAATTAAAAGTTAATCTAAAACCACATTAACTTATCTTCCTCATTGTTGTTTTTTTCTTTTCTCTCTTGGTGCGCTAACAGGTGCGTCTGTCGCAACCCGCGGGGTCGCACCCCTATTCCCTGTTTCCCGAATTACTACTCTCTACAGACGTTGCATGCAACATCCCTACCTACTCCCCCCGAACAAAGGAATTTTGTACCTCACGCTTTTTGGGAATTACTATATAATATTGGTAATTATCCATTGCCAGACCAATTGACCGGTTCTGCTAAACTTACCCAAACCGAGGTTTGAGCTTTGGAGGCAAGCTTGTTGCTTTACTGAAGAGGACTGTCCCATTGGCTGTAACCTATCTTCTCCACAGGCTTAAAATCTGCGGGAACTCCACCTACTCACATCTTTAATTATAACATAAGCTTTGCCATTTACCACTAAAAAATTTGAAAAAGCGGTTGTTTGCCAAGCATTCTGTAGGATGGGATGGATGGGTTACCTAACCATATCCAATCGACCAAGAGAAAAGTAAGTCCTGAGCATATTTAGGTAAGATTTCAGCTTCTGTTTTTACCCCTATATTTCATGAAAAAAAGGAATAGGTTAAAAGTTTCAGACTCTTTAATCTGTGAGTTGGAATTTTTTACAAATTATTTAGCAAAGCTATATTATCATTCTCATAAAATATTTTACCGAAAAATTAAGGTATAAAGCCTCTCCTTTTAAGGAGAAAAAATAAAAAATTCCTTTTAGCCCAATCTTCTTCTTTATAAGAAGAGGTAATTGTTAATTATTAATTATTAATTATTAATTATTAATTATTAAAACCCCTTTTCAAATACATGACCTCACGTCACAACCAAAACCCTGTGGGGACTAAGCATGGTTAGCCCCTACTGTGGTATACTAATCATCAAAACTGCTCTCAAGAAAGTAAGACTGAAATTTAATACTAAAGTTGCGATTTCTGTCAAAAAATTTAGTTAACCTTCTTCCTTCTTCTCTCTTCCTTCTTTCTTCAACTTAACAAATATGATTACTTGTACAAATTGCAGACATAAAAATACTATTGCCTCTCGTTTTTGCTCTAATTGTGGTGCTTCTCTAGAGGAAATAAAATCCTCTCAAACAGCACCTACGGAATTAAAACCAGGAAGTAAATTAAGAAATCGCTACATAATTATTCGCCAAATAGGTCAAGGTGGATTTGGTAAAACTTACTTGGCAGAAGATACAGGAAGATTCGAGCAAGCAGTAGTTTTAAAACAATTAACTCCCGGAAATCAAGGTACAGAATTTATTCAAAAAGCCGAAGAACTTTTCCAACGGGAAGCAATGACATTACATCAAATTAATCATCCTCAAATTCCCCGTTTCTGGGAATTTATTCGAGAAAATAAATGTTTATTTTTGGTGCAAGATTTTATTGAAGGGCAAACATTAGAATCTTTACTAAATCAACGTCGAAAACAAGGTGATTTTTTTAGCGAATTTGAAATAACTGACTTTCTGCGTCAAATTTTACCAGTTTTAAGTTATTTGCATAGTCAAGGAATTATTCATCGAGATATTGCTCCTGATAATATTATTTTTCGGGCGGATGATGGTTTGCCAGTTTTGATAGATTTGGGTGGAGTAAAACAAATTGCTGCTGAAGTTTCCCACAAATCAGATAATTCAAAAAATGTTGTTTCTGCTGGTACTAAATTAGGTAAATTTGGTTATGCTCCTGACGAACAAATGCGCCTAGGAATTGTTGCACCCTATAGCGATCTATATGCTTTAGCAGTGACTTGTTTAGTATTAATGACTGGTAAATTTCCCTCGGAATTAATTAATGCAAGAACAATGGAGTGGCAATGGAGTCAGGAATTAAAATTAAGTCCGAAGTTTGAGGGAATTTTAAATAGAATGTTGGCTTCTATTCCTGGCGATCGCTTCCAGTCAGCAGAGGAAGTATTAGAACAATTACAACCTCCAACTCCAGAAATTATTGCACCAACTAAAATTAGTAAAATTGAGGAAAAAAAACAAGTAATTGAGACAAAAACAGCCTTAGTTGCTATTCCAGGACCAGGGAATATTATTCAGAATTCTAATGAGATACCAGAAGAAATTCTTGGTTGGAGTTGGGGAGGATTTTTCTTGCCTGGTTTTTGGTGTCTAACTAATCATGTTTGGGTAGGATTAATCGCTTGGATTGATTTAAGTTTTGTCACTTTTGGCATGGGATGGTTACTGACAGGAATAGTTTTAGGTTTTAAAGGAAATGAGTGGGCTTGGAAAAGTCGGCAATGGAAAAGTATTTCTGAATTTAAAAAACATCAGAGAATGTGGGCGATTATATCTTTATTATTAATTTCTAGTATCGGAATTATTGGAATTTTAGTGATTTTATTTGTGTTTGTTATTGCTGCTATTATTGCTGGATAAATTAATTTGGAATTAGGGAAAAAGGAACAGGGCTGAGAGTTACTAGATTTTTTTATTAATACAGCATATTTGGTGGTTAATGTGGTACAATCAATTGAATAAATATTTTTTGCTTGTCCCCTATTCCCTAAAACTATAAATATATGTACTTCTATAGAGTAAGAAACTGCTGTAAATACCATCTAATACCATTTCTCAAAAAGAATGCTATACCCGATCAGGTGGGGAAGTGTGGGAAGTGTGGGAGGTGTGTGGAGAGGTTAAAAGTAGGAAAAATATATACTAACTGACTAATAATTGTCAAAAAAAGACTTAGAATCTTGGTAATTATTTAACTGTTGAAGTATAGCTGAAGTATAGTATTACTTTTGGTAATTGGTATAATACCATTTTGAAAAAAGAATGTTACAACAAGGTACATCTCGATCGCAGATGCTTAAAAAGAGCTGCTCCAATTTAAGGTTAGGACTTTAGGAAATCCCCCTGTTACCTGTTGCCTTTACAGCGCTTTTCAAGTTGATGAACCACATCGCCATAACCCAAACCTTGTAGGGAAGTTGCATGCAACTTCCCTACTGTGGTCTAGTTTGCAGGAAAACCGCTGTAAACCCAGATTTTTGTCAAACACCAAAAAACCTACTGCTATATCTCTATAATTTTTGCCTTTTTTTATTCAACATTTACTCCTTCTTTCTTTTTCCCTTTTCCTAACTTATAATAGAAGTAAAGTTTTTCGAGAGTATAACTATCACTAATTATGAAAATAAAACATCCAATTAATCTCCATAAAGCTACCACCTTCATATTTGTATTAGCACTAATGGTAGCCTACCAAAACTTTACTTTAGGTCCTTGGGTTTATCTAGCTCTACATGGCACTTATGGAATTTTATGGTTACTAAAAGACCGCATCTATCCAGACAAACAATGGGAACAAGAAATACCTGTTTCACAAGGTATTGTAATGTTTGTAATCATAGGCTTATATTGGGTAGCTCCCTACATTTTAATTAGCAGTGGAACTCAACCTCCATTATCTTTAGTAGCTGCTGCTATTTCTCTGAATATTTTTGGCATTTTCTTCCACTACACTAGCGATGCTCAAAAATATTATACTCTCAAATATAAACCAGGATTAATCACGGAAGGATTTTTTGCCCGTTGCCGAAATACTAACTATTTAGGAGAAGTATTAATCTATCTTGCTTTTGCAATGTTAGCCCAACATTGGCTACCTTATTTAATTCTAGGAGCATTTTTTGCCGGAGTATTTATTCCCAATATGCTGAAAAAAGATAAATCTCTATCTCGTTACCCAGAATTTGCAGAATATAAGGCTAATTCAGGCTTAATTATTCCTCAACTATGGGGTGATAATTCTCTCAACCAAGAAGCTAAAAAAGTTAGTGAAGAAAAAGATATTCAACTGATTAGATAATATCAAATCCGCTTGCTTTGAAGAATAAGGTTCTACCATCAATATTGACAAAAACTATAACTTTGGTAGGGGTTTGGTCACCAAACCCCTACGGTTTTGAATTGTACTAATACTACTGGATTTGAGATAAAATATTGTAGAGACCTTTCATGGAACGTTCTTAATCCTGAGTATCTTTCCTATTTCCTGTTATATCATGTCCGGTTGAACAGTTATAAATAATTAGGCAGGAGACAGGAGACAGGAGACAGGAGACAGGAGATAGGGAAAAAAGTGTTTTCATCACGCTCTTATCCGGACATGGTATTATACCATCTTCCAACAATTAGTTATAAAAAAGTCTTTGTTTGTAGTTGCGCTTTAGTGCCAAATATATGTCTAGCGCTGAAGCGCAACTACGAGGTAAAATTAGTGTTTTACCGATCGCTTTGCTCCCCCAGAGGAAGCGATCTTATTAATAACTGGAGATTCTATTAATCACATTTAATTAATTACAAGCGAATGTTCCTGCAAAACCTCTAGAGGTACAACCTCCAATGCTTTTTGATGAGTTGCTGACAAAACCACTGGTGGCGCAACTCCAGAGTCAAGCGCTTCTTTCCAACGGGATACACACAAACACCAGCGATAGCCAGGTTTTAAACCTGGAAATGAATATTCAGGTCTTGGTGTACTTAAGTCGTTACCACGACGTTTAGTAAATTCTAAAAAATCTGCTGTTACTTCTGCACAAACAACATGGGAACCAACATCGGATACTCCAGTTTTACAATATCCATCTCGATAAAATCCAGTCATGGGAGAAGTGCAGCAAATTTCTAGTTTTTCGCCCAGTACATTTAGTGCTTCTGTCATTTAAAAATAATTCCTCTGGATATAGTTCAGTTTCTTAGTTTACCAGAGATTAACTTGATTATTTTCTCTATCAAATAATATTATTTTTATCAGTTTTTTGTCTAGGCGATCGCTACTTTTTTTGTGCTATTATTAGTAATATTTATATCCCTCAAATACTATGCTAAAAAAAATCACGACTGTTGTTTCCTGAGCTGCAATTTCTCTGTCTATAGTTTCAATAAGTGCAATTTGTCAAGACACTTCTTTGAAAGCAGGAATCGTACAAGAATTAGTTACACCAATTTGAAAAAAGAATGCTATGCTTGAGTGAAACTTCAATTATTAAATAATTAACACAAGTAAATAACTTTTATATTTTTTTTAAACTAGTTAGTATTAATTATTCTGATGTTTACTTCTCTGTACGGACGTTGCATGCAACGTCCCTGCATACTCCCCTACTCCCCTACTCCCCTACTCCCCTACTCAAGAAATTGTAGTAAACATTTATAAAATTGGTATTACTGGAGACTTAATGTGCTATGCAACTTGAATAGATGAAAATGGTAAAGAACATTATGCCGGAGCTAGCTTTGAAATTTGTGCAGACCAGGATTATTACTTAAATAAAAAAGTTCAATTAACTTATGAAGAAGTCAATATTAACGATTGTCAAAGTAGTGAACCCTGTGGCAAAACTCGTAGAGAATGGATAATTTCAAAAATGAAAATAATAGAATATGGCTTATAAAGAGGAGTAGGCTTAGTTTAATATAGTTAGAAATATTTCTCAGCCTACCCGGTAGAGATTATAGATATAGACTTTCTCAAGCTACTGAGATACAGTTGTTTTTATTCTTTTTTGTTCCCTCTCTTGGTATCCCTTCCCTTGCGTCTATAGATATAATCTGATTATTTAGTTGCAACTTGATTTTCAACTTTATCAAGTATTTTTGCAGCTATACTCTCTGGAACACGAGTATACTCAAGGGTACTGTTCAAATTTTGACCTTGATTCAAAATCCAACCGATCATTTTCTTAACTGCAGTTACTTGATCTGAATTATCATAATTTTGCTTAATTAACAACCAGGTAACGCCAACAATAGGATATCCATTATCAGGGTTAGCTTCGTTAGCAGGAGTAAAATCTTGATAAAATCTGAGTCCCGATAATGCTTTATTTGTTTCTTCAAGAGTGGGTTTGATAAACTGACCCTGTAAGTTTTCCAGCATTGCTGTTGAAAGGTTGTTTTGACGGGCAAAAGTATCTTGTACATAGCCGATCGTACCTTCATTTTCTTTTACTAAAGCAGCTACTCCATCATTTTTATTACCTTCTAGGGGTTCTCCTGGCCATTCAGGTTTTCTGTATGCACCTACTTCTCGACTGAATATTGGACTTGCCGCACTCAGATGTCTGGAGAAAATAAACGTTGTACCACTACCATCAGCTCGCACCACAGTTTTAATAGGTAAGTCTGGTAGGTCAACTCCTGGATTATCTTTAGCTATCCTACCATCGTTCCATTTCTTAATTTTACCTGCGAAGATATTTGGTAACACTGACTGAGATAGTTTGAGTTCATTAACTCCAGGCAGATTATAAACTACTGCGACAGCACCTCCTGCTGTGGGTACCATAACTAATCCTTTTGGCATTTGCTCTATTTCTGCTTCTACAGGTGGTGCATCGGTACCAGCAAAATCAACAGTATCTGCAATAAAGCTTTCAATACCTTTACCACTACCCACTGAATTGTAATTTACTGTAATTCCAGTATCTTCTTTGAGTTGTTGAAAGTAACGCTCATATAAAGGAGCTGGAAATGATGCTCCTGCACCTTGAAGAGTTTGAGCGATCGCTTCACCTACTGTTCCAAGTGAAATAGTGACTACTCCAAATGTTACTGTTAAGGCATTTTGCCAAACAGTTTTTAACAATGCCATATCTTAGCCTCCTGAAAAATCTCAATGTCTTGTAAATTTCTAAATATTACCGAGGATAGCAGCTTTCAGAAATTATATTTTGTTTTTCTTATTAAATATTTATATAGCATTTCCCAAGAAGCGTGAAGTACGCGCATTAGTTTTTTTTAGGGAAAACTTAACTGGGAACAGGGAATAGGGAATAGAATAGAAATAAAGATAGGTGAACCTCATTAGTCTGAGAAATGCTATAGTTATGAACTTTTATATAATTTGTATAGACAATATTTAATTAGATAACATTCCCGAAAATTTAATCTACTGTTAACTTTTATCTAAAAGCTTTGTTGTATATTTCTTATTAAGCTGGCTGAAAATATTTTAGGCTTAAACTAAAACTAATAGGTCTGAAAATAAATAATCTCATCAGCTAAACTATAATTATTATAATTCATTTTTCAATATTTGAGGATATCTTGGATACATGAATAGTCAATATGTATTTATGTTTATTGGGTTTCTACTAGCATCATATTCAATTGTAGCTAACGATGCAATTCAAACCCTCGGCACATTTTTAAGTTCTAACTCTAAGCGCCCTTGGTGGGTACTTTGGCTATTTGCTTGCTCTGTGTTATTGGCAGTTTTTTTCTATGGTTGGAGTGTGAATGGTGGAGATGTAGCTTATGGACGTTTAGAAAAGTTTCCTCTTCCTGAAAATTTTAGCTGGATTTATGTAGTTCCTCCTCTTGTACTTTTGTTTTTAACAAATTGGGGAATTCCTGTTAGTACTACTTTTCTAATTCTCACAGTGTTTGCTCCTGGGAATCTTACCAGTATGCTAACTAAATCATTGTTTGGATATGTTCTGGCTTTTACCACAGGTATACTTGTTTATAAGTTTGTCACAAAAGCTTTAGAAAAAAAATTTCTGAATACACCTTACAAAGAACCACCTATTCAGTGGGTAGCTTTGCAGTGGGTATCAACAGCATTTTTGTGGAGTCAATGGTTAATTCAAGACTTGGCAAATATTTTTGCATATCTGCCACGAAATCTTGATGCTTCAATGCTATTTTTTTCAATGTTTGTAATGCTACTTTTACACGCAGTTATTTTCTACAGAAATGGTGGTGCAATTCAACATATAGTTACCAGTAAAACAAATACTCAAGATATTCGTTCAGCAACAATTGTAGATTTTATTTACGGATTAATCTTGTTATTCTTCAAAGAATGGAGCAAAATGCCGATGAGTACAACTTGGGTCTTTATCGGTCTTTTAGCTGGAAGAGAGGTAGCAATAGCTCACAATTTGCAAAATCGTGAAATTAAGGATGCAGGTAAGATTATTTTCAGTGATGCTTTAAAAGCGTTTGTAGGTTTAGGAGTTAGTATTATTATTGCTTTTGGACTGCCGGTGCTAGAACAAATGATTAACAAGTAATACCAACAGAACTTACGCAAAGAAACCCGGTATTTTTACATATTTAAGTAGTTTAAATTATTTGATATTACAAAATATAGTTCCTAGGTTGAACTCTAGGAACTATTAATTTTTGGCGTTGGTGAATCAAACTATGAATTAAGATATTTGGGCGAACTATAGTCAAGATATGAATTATAAATACCCCAAACACCACTTGTTCCTGTTCCTACTCATGAATTAACTCATCCCTACGGACGTTGCATGCAACGTCCCTACCCCGGACATATTCCCTATTCCCTACCCCTAATTTTTTTTAGACATTATGATTAAATGTCCATTTTAGGATAAAACTTGAAAATCCTAAGTCCAAGGACTGTCAATAGAGTTATAGTAGACTGGCAGTTTATGCTTATTAAGTTTTCAGAATGCCCCAATAATTCAGAGTGGAGCATTAAAACTGATACCCTAAACTAAAAATGGCCGTGAGGAGTTTATATAGATGAATATATCCAAAGATAAAGATGCCTTAGAGATACTAAAAGAAACTAGCCGAACTTTTTATATCCCTATTAGTCAATTACCATCTGGCCTAAAAGAGGCAGTGGCATCGGCTTATCTTTGTATGCGTGCCATTGATGAAATTGAGGATCATCCAGATCTAGATAACTTCACAAAGGCAAAATTGTTACGAAAGATTAGTCTTGTTTTACAGGAAGCAGTTGACCACTCCAGTTTCCTTAACTTCTCAGAGAAGTTAGACCTGAATATTAGCCACCTACCAGAAGTAACAAAAAGAGTAGGAGAATGGGCTATACTCGCTTCAGATACTATAGCACCTAGGATTTGGGATGTAACTGCAGCAATGGCAGACCGGATGGCTTATTGGGCTGAAAATAATTGGACAATCCATAGTGAATCAGATTTAGATCGTTATACTTTTAGTGTGGCAGGTGCAGTAGGTTTATTACTTTCCGATTTATGGGGTTGGTATGATAGTACTCAGACTAATCGTACCCAGGCAATTGGATTTGGCCGTGGTCTACAGGCGGTAAATATTCTCCGTAACCATTCAGAAGATTTAGTTAGGGGCGTAGATTTTTTTCCTCATGGTTGGACTGCCAAAGATATGCAAGTTTATGCTCAACGTAATCTTTTATTGGCTGATTCTTATACTAACTCTCTTCCTTCGGGACCAGCGCGAAGTTTTTGTCAAATTCCTCTTACCCTTGCTCATGCGACTCTCGATATTCTGACAATGGGGCAAGAAAAGCTAACTCGTTCAGAAGTGATGGAATTAATTTCTCGTTGCAATAACTCTGCTTAATATTCTTTAGTGTCTGTAAGTTGGGTATTTTGTCTATTACTATCTTTATGCGGGGAACTGGCATTATTCTTTATCGGGAGTCTGGGCTCACGAAGAAAACCAACTAGCCGATATACTCAAACCTGGGTTTTATTTGTTAGGTCAGCCTGTAGACATTCCTAAAATCCTAGCAGTACCTATAACTCTGGGTCTATTTACCTTTGGGGCTATAGGTATTGGTAGTGCCTTGGAAGACATTTACAAAGCCCATCAGCATCGCCATCACCAACAGACTGACCCCCTAATCATTCGACATCGAATGTTTACTTTGTGTACGTTTTTCATTTTCAACTTCTTCTTTGTTTTTTCAGGGCAAAGTTTTATTCAGTTGTTGCCATCACCCTTGCCCGGTCTTTTTAAGGTTTTAATAACGGTATCTAGTAGCTTGTGGCTTTATAGAACTTGGCAGCGCACTCCCAGTCGTTATCAACGGGAAAGTCTTGCCAGTCGATTGCGAAAGCAGCTCAAAAAGCTGAATTTGGATAGCGCGAAGTTTTTGGAGGGGCGAACTATTGACGATCTTAGTGCGGATGAAGTCTATCTTCTCGCACTTGTTCTGCCTGATTTATCCCAAGGTAAACGTCTACAAACTTACAAAGCGATGCTGTGAGATGCCATTGATGAGGGTTATGTAAACCCCGCTAATAGTCTGGAAAGCTTTCAACAAATTTGGCAAGAACTGGGTATTTCTCAGAGAGAGCATGATACCATCTTAACGGAACTAGGTCAGCAATATCCTTAGCTGTTCTATCCTCGTAAGCTGCGGAATAGATAAAACACTTTGCGGTTGCAGAGCTATCGATAAAATCTCGTGAAAATTATCTTATACCAAATTCAAAAAAGAGAGTTACAGTAACATGGTGACAAAAGTGTTAGTAAATTTGCTGCCAACGTAGAGGAATAAATCAAATTATCACTTTAAAAAAAACAATTCATTATAGCTATAAAACTATTTTTAGTCAATTATAAAACGGTTTAACCCTCAGAAAAAATAAATATTATAAACTCTTATATCATGTCCGGATAATTAGTGATAAAAAAATAGACATCTCCAAAAATTAAAAATTAAATCAATTATCATCCAGAAATTATCAATTACTCCCCTCCACCGGAGGGGTTAGGGGTGGGTTAAGTGTTCCCAGTTAAGTGTTAAGTGTTCCCTCTTTTCCGGAGATGTCTAATATAGCATTACTAAAGATGACGAAGCAGATGCTCTTAAACACACTGACCCCTATCAGTTGTGGCAGGCGATCGCTGAACGTATTGGTTTCGTAGAACACATTATTGCTGGAGAAGAAAAGGAACTCTACAGAGTTTTCCAATATATTGATACAGATGGGTCAGGATATATAAATTTAGATGAATTACAAACTTATATTCGTAGTATCGATACCTATATTAATGATGTTCAAATTGAGAAGATTTTGAAAGCAGCAGACAGAAGTGGTGACGATCTAATCAGTTACGAGGAGTTTCAAGCAGTATTTAAATCCTTGAAATCTTAGGCCAAAATTGATTAGTGTCTAATTCCATAAATTATATAGCGTTTCTCAGGTCGTTGGAGGTACACCTATTTTTATTTCTTTTCTATTCCCTATTCCCTATTCCCTATTCCCTGTTCCCTATTCCCTATTCCCTATTCCCTGTT
>NZ_JBNHEP010000130.1:0-37491 GCF_050015995.1 Dapis brunnea BLCC-M229
TCCCTGTTCCCTGTTCCCTGTTCCCTGTTCCCTGTTCCCTGTTCCCTGTTCCCTGTTATAACTAAAATTTATGGTTTATCGGTATATTTTATTTAATAAACCCTATAATGTCTTGAGTCAGTTTACTGAAAACCGCGATAGCAACCATCGACATCATACTCTAAAAAAGTATATTTCAGTTGATTCAGTTTATCCAGTTGGCAGATTAGACCAAGACAGCGAAGGTCTTTTACTATTAACAAATCACGGACAACTTCAACATCGACTAACCGATCCTAAATTTGCTCATCCTCGTACTTATTGGGTGCAAGTAGAACGAATACCAGATACAACAGCATTGAAGCAACTACAGGAGGGTGTAACAATCAAAAATTATCAAACACGACCCGCAAAAGTTAAATTGTTATCTGTAGAACCTTCCCTACCACCCCGCAACCCACCAATTCGATTTCGCAAAACTGTACCCACTGCATGGCTAGAAATCACCCTCACAGAAGGTCGTAACCGTCAAGTACGAAGGATGACAGCAGCAGTAGGTTTTCCCACACTGCGGTTAGTTAGAATAGCGATCGCTCATCTTCGTCTTGAGGAACTAAAACCTGGCGAGTGGCGACACCTAAATTCAACTGAAATTGAATCTCTCAAGCAGATAGTTTTTTTATAGGTCGGGACTTCCGTAAAATTGAGACTTCTCGACCAACTGCTTTCCTACCAGGAGAGGGGAGAAAGGGATTCTCACGATAGTCAGATCCATTCTTGTGTTTATTTATGCTCACTTACTTACATTTCTGATATTAAATAATTTGTTTCTATTGCCCATAAATCAAATGCGGTGGGGAATAAGTGTAGAGAATTTACGTCAATTACTTCCGACACAACAGAATCTTCCCTGAGAGTATGGTTTAAACCTATAGCGTGTAAAACTTCGTGAGATATGACAAACTGTAGTAAACTTTCGTTTTCAGTAGATATTAATTCATCAGATAGGAAAATATCACTGTTGATTGGATTCTCTCCAGGCAAGTAAGCATAGCCAGCATAAGGAAAAGAAAGATGTGAATCTATACTAATTTTTATTTCTGCTGTATTGTAATCTACTTGTTGAAAGTCTAAATAGGTTCTGTTTTCTATGTAGTTGAAAGTATTATTAAATAAGTTTTGAACTTCTGGTGTAATACTACTGTCATAGCCATAAGTTGCATTTGGACTTAGAGCAAGTCCAGTTAGAATATCATAATTGTACATAACTAATTTTAAAGAGTAGAAAAAAAGAAAGTAGTGATGCTACTTGTATTTACATCAAACAAATAATTCGTATAGTTTGGAAAAAAAGCAGCATCCTACTCATTTAGGTGTCATTTGATGTCCACTTGAATACTTACAACCCGTATTTCACAGGTCAAGTTTTTTGTTGCTAAAAAATGCCCAAGTAGTCGTACAACATAATTAGACAAGACTGACGCAGCAACTCTACCTGTAGGGTATGTTGCAACGCAACCTTATACCACAGCTAGGGTATAACGCTGGAATTTTGCGTAAGTCCAGTGGATAAAAAATACACTTCAAAAGCTGGTAGCGATCGCTTAAATCACAACTGTTTTACATCTGAAATCAGAAAGTTGAGTGTTACTGAGGCAAATTTGATTGTTACAAAGTCTGCATATAAAACCGATATTCACTACCATCATGCAACATTGCGATACTCGCTAAATTGCTATTTGACGGAGTGTTTTCTAGAGTTAATACTTGACAATTAGCAGAGTAGTAACCATACTTATACTCGCTACCATTCCAAGCACCTTGATAGAACTCGTTGTTGCTACCGAGCTTGAATGCGTAAATGCGGTAATCATTACCATCATTCAGCATCGACCACCGAGACCAGTCCGTGTCATCTGGAAATCCCGAGACTGCAAGTGTGTCACCAAAGACATAACTTTCGGCCTCTTGATCCCATAAAAATTGGTACAGTTTATTTGGATTACCAAGTTGACGCAAGTAGACTCGGTAATATTCCTCGCCATAGAGCATAGAGAAACTACTGGTATCCGCTGGTATCCGCATCATCAGGAATGCCAGATATAGTTAACACACGATATGAATTATGACCATATTTATAAGAGCTACCATCCCACCCAAATTGATACAGTGTATCACTGGTAGTACCCTTGAAACAGTACATACGATAGTCAGATCCATCGTGGAGCATTGACCAACGTCGCCAATTTGCATCAGAAGGCGCATCAACGACTGACAAGTCAGCACCTGCATCACTTAAAAACTTATAGGTGGTAGAATTAGGAACATAAAGAGCTTGATTAATAAAAGTCATTAATTTCTTTCCTTGTTTCTTGGTTTTTGGCTTCTATCTAATAGACGCTTCCCAGTAGTAATTTCTGAATTTTCAATCGACTATTTTGACTAAAATTTTTATTCAATTTATTGCTAAAAGTCTTTCTATATCTATCTTTCCAGGCTATAAATTTTATTTGATCAAATTTTTTCTCTTAAAATCTTACTCAAAAAATTCAGAAATTGACAAGCATGATCGTCTTATTAATAGAAACGAGAAAGGAACTCAACCAATCTCTGTTTTAAACACTGAAACTTAAGGACCCAAAAAATGGCTATTGTTGACAAAGGCGATTGGATCAAATTCAATCCCAAAGCTAAAGAAGATCAAACGATTAAATGGCAACAAGATTTAGGTAGCAGGCAAGAAGAGTATATTGTTGTGCCATTCTCTGTTAAGGAGAAAAAAGCAAGTGGTAGCCTATTTATTCAGCTAGGTCTTGCTGATTCATTTTTTGAGAAATGCCAAGAAGATGAGTCCAAAAATCCCCTAGTAAGTGGTGGATACAAAATCCAGGTTGATACTGATTTTCAGTATGGACAAAATAATGAGAAAACATTGCGGTTTTTAGTCTATCACGATAAGTCTAACAAGCCATATCAACACCGATTTATTGAGACGACTGCCTTTTCTAACATAGGGAAAAAGATTGTAGCATCTGCAAATGCTGCTGGAGCTGCTGCTGCAACTGCTGCTGGAGCTGGAGCTGCAACTGCTGCATGGGAAGACCTTTTGAAGCAAGGAGAAGATATAGCAAAAGCTTTCATTGGTGATTACTTGAGAGACTTTTAATCAGATTACTACTTTTTGACCTATTGATAAATGGTAGTAAAACTGCTACCGATCAATTATGTAAGGACAAGAAAGCGAATCATGCTGACATAAACCTAGAGTTGATCGCCTCTAACATATCTAGTAGAAAAGGAGGCGATCGCTCTTTTTTTGATTTTTTCATTCAGACGTTTCCCAGAAGGAATTTCTGAATTTTCAGCCTACTGTTTTTAGTTAAGCTTTGATTCAAATGAATTGGAGCAAACTCAAGTCCGACTCAAAAAATTCAGAAATTGATGTCGAAAATCGTCTTATAGATAGAAATGAAAACAACTAACTAAAGAGCGAAGTCAATCATGCCTAACATAGACACTGAAAAAGTCCTATCTGCTCACAATAAATGGAGGCAGGAAGTTGGAACGCCAGATTTAACCTGGTCTGATGATTTAGCTAAATTTGCTCAGGAGTGGGCAAATAAGCTAGCCAAGGATAATAGCTTCGAGCATCGCCCTGACAATAAATACGGCGAAAACATTTATCAGGGAACAAAAAAATCAGTAGAACCTCAAGAAGTTGTAGATTATTGGGCGAGTGAGAAGAAAGATTTTAAGTACGGTACATTTCCTGATGTTGTAAAGGACCCACAGAAAGATTGGTCTGATGTTGGCCATTATACTCAAATCATCTGGAAGAATACAAAAGAAGTTGGCTGTGGTGTTGCCCAGTCTAATCAGCATGAGATTTGGGTTTGTAACTATGCTCCAGCAGGGAATTTTACAGGTGAGAAGCCTTATTAGTTTTGAAATTATACATCTAATATCATGCCCGGTTGAATAGTTATCATTAAAGCCCTAATACGAACTTTAATGATAACTATAGATGGACCTAAAGCCATACTGCAAACAAAAACTTTTTCCTAATTTATCCGGTTTTTGAAACTGCCTAATACCCAATAATTATTACCATCAATTCAATAGCGATCGCTTGTTTTTGGCTGTCTCTTTTTAGCGTTGGCGGAGCAAGTGCGGCAGCTATATCGCTTGTTTTTGGTCGTCTCTTTTTAGCGTTGGCGGAGCAAGTGCGGCAGCTATATCGCTTGTCTTAGCAAGAGTAACTTTTAGCTGGCTATTCTAATGCACCTTTTTAGATGAAACAGTCCACTACTACTCTGCGATCGCCTTCTATAAAAAAGCTAGGGACGCTGCATTCAACGTCCCTTTTTGGATGATGACTGAGTTATACCAAGTCTTTGTTTGTAGTTGGGCTTTAGCCCTAAATCAAGAGTGGGCTAAAGCCCAACTACAAGTCTAATTAATTCTTGCTTCGTAATTACTAAGAAGTCCTAAACCGCGCCAACTCTTCCCCAGTCTTCGCATCGTGAGCGTGAACAGTACACACCAAACAAGAATCAAAAGACCGAGCAACATGACCGACTTCCACTGGGTCATTCACATCAGCAATAGGAATACCCACTAACGCTTCCTCAATAGGTCCGCGTACCCCTTCACCATCACGGGGTCCTACATTCCAAGTAGTTGGCGCAATGACCTGATAATTCTTAATCTTACCGCCTTCTATTTCCACCCAATGACAGAGGGAACCACGACTAGCATTAGTGGCACCCCAACCGCGACCGTCTTTTTCTTGAGGCTTAATATACCAAGGATCGCGCAACTGAAACTCCCGCAAACAACGCTCTGTTTCACGGTACAGTTTAGTCAATTCGTGCATTCTGGCAAACACGCGCAAATGTACGTTCGGTCCGCCCATTTTCTTGAACATATCCAAAACTAAACCGTCTTTGTACTGCCAACTTTCCCCATGGTCGCCACCTGCTATCAATTCCCGTGCTAAAGCACCAACTTCCATCCGACCTAAGTCTTGGTGAGATACAGCAGTTGACCAAGAATAAGCAGCATCAAAGTCAACATCATTATTAGCAATGGGTACGGTAGTACGGTCAAAAGGATGTATATCTCCATCACCCTCGTTATACCAAGCGTGGGAAGTATTCTCCCGCGTAAAAGTATGTTCCATCAATTGATGAAGATCTGTAGCGCTATCGTAGACACCACTTTTCATAATCATTGCAGCATTCCGACCTTCAATAGTCGGGCGTTGATATTTGTCTTCGTGAGGCAAATATCCCCAACTCATATATTTACCAACACCCGCACCAATTTTATCCAAACCAATATTCAGACCCATGCGCCAATAGAAACCGAGGTCGGAACTAGCATGATTAGGATTTTCATCCAACCATGCCATGAAATCTTCATAAGTTTGAATTTGTTCAAACCTGTCAATGGAACAACCTAACCATATTGGTTCTAACCAGTTCGTGCGGAAATATTCCAACATTGCCCAGGCGCGGGTAACATCGGTCAAAGTGGGAGCGCACATTACGCCACCGGGAACCATGAAACTAGAGTGAGGCCATTGACCCCCGAATAGGGCGTATATTTCTACGGGTTTTGCTGCAACAGTAATACCTGGTTCGTAGGAAGTACCTGTGAATGCTGTGAAACGTTTGCAAGCTTCTTCGTAGAAAGGACTATTTTGGTATTTTTTGTTGGTTAGGTCGATCGCGTATAACCCGTAAAAGTAGCGTGGATGACTTTGGAGTGTTTCTACAAGTTGACCGAGGTTACGAGCAAGAATGGCGTTACGGGGTACTTCTGTTTGCCAAGCTGTATCTAATGCCCAAGAAGCGCAGGTGAGGTGAGAAGCACCGCAAATGCCACATATTCTGGGGGTGACAATGAGACCAGCTTTAGGATCTTTCCCTTTGAGGATGACCTCAAAACCCCGGAACATTTGAGCTTGAGTCCAAGCGTTGGTTACATATCCATCTTGAATATCAACTCTTACGTCTAAGTCTCCTTCAACGCGCCCCACGGGAGAAATGTCTAATGTTTGTACTTTAGTTTGAACCATTATTTTAATTATTATTCAGTTATCAGTTATCAGTTATCAACTTGTGTAGGGTGCGTTACGCTGGCGCTAACGCACCATCATTCAGTAACGTAACGCTGACATAGCTAAAATGGTGCGTTACGACGGATTGTTTAATCCCTTTGATATTCTCAATTTTAGCCGTCTAACGCACCCTACTGGACCGACACAGCTAAAACTGTAGAATAGATGTAGTGCGAGCATCTTGCTCGCTTTTCACCTCTAGCGAGCGAGACGTTTGCGCTACGCGCACGCTACGCGAACGCACTACCAAAAATATAAACCACCATTTTAGGTGTGTCACGCTACTACTGGACCTACTACTCTTAATCCGTACATCCGTGCCATAATCCGTGTGAGCTGCCCTCAATCCAACCTACAAATTTTAAACTGTAAAGAAATCTTCCTCTGCCCATGCTGGAGTTGAATCTTTCGCAACCATAGTCAGCAAAGCATAATCTTTACGGTTAACTCCTGTTGGTAATTCTTTGGGAACTCCCATGACTGTTTGAGTCTTAAATACTGTTCCCGGTACAAGGTCGTGGAATGGAAATTCTGGTTCCGTACAACCTAAACATGGCATTCCCGCGCGAGTCTTGGAGGAAACTCGGTTCCACAAAATGCGGTTACAGGAAGAGCGAGTCATCGGTCCGCGACAACCCAAGTCATAGAATAGACATCCTTGACGCTGCCCAAAATCTGAAGTAGAAGCTTTGTAAGCAAAATGAACGTTGCGAGTACAACCCGTTTGAGTGAAGCTCTTGAAAAATGTTTCGGGGCGGTGAAATTCGTCTAAGGTAATGTCATCGAGTCTGCCAGTGGCAACCGCTACCAATATTTGCGAAATCCAATCTGGGTGTGCGGGGCAACCAGGAATATTGATAACTGGATATCCAGCTTTACTCTTGAAATCTTCTCCTAAAAATCCGCCTTTTTTCCGTTTCAGAAATTGCAAACCTTCAGACTCACTGGGGTTTGGTGCCATTGCCGGAATACCGCCATAAGTAGCGCAGTCTCCCACCGCAACGACGAAACCTGCAACTTCCGATAATTCTTTTACCCAATCTTTCATCGGGCGATCGGCAAAACGGTTCCATTCTCCCGTACCATTGGGCGCGTTAATTATAGTTCCTTCGTATACTAAAATATCTAAATGTATTTTTCCCGAAAGACAATCTTTTAATAATTGTTGAAGGTTTGTACCAAGTTCCATTCCTAGGGAAGGATGCCAGAGTACATTAATGCCGAAGTCTGTGATTAGGTCACAAATATTTGGTTCTTCAGCATTGAGAAATGATATAGTATTGCCAGAACAGGCTCCACCTTGAAGCCACAGTAGATTTATCATTCTCCCGAATTCTCCTCTCTGTTATCTGAAGTTGAGATGGGATTGACGATAGAATTTGTTGCACCCTACTTCAACCTTTATGAAATTATAAAGGGTAGATAATGAAGACTTTGTATAATTTATGAAATTTTTTATTATTGATTATATGGTTAGTTTTTTGATGTTATTTTGTTGTTTTTGATACTTTATTTTCAATATTTTATTGGTAAGAAAATCTTTAAAAAATCTAAACCTAAATCATCCTAGATTTTCTGAAACTTAATTAAATTTCTACACTTATCAGCAAAACCTTGAACAAAGCGATCGCCAGGTTCGATACTGACGTTAGCAAAATAACTAGAATTTCATCTAAATCACGAATAGCTGCTTGAGAAAGACTATATTAATTCAGTTAAATTTTCCTCTCGCATCTGCTTAAATTTTGCTTTTAATTATGCAATCACAATTTCTTCATCAACTGTTCCTCCCTTGTAGAACAAGGAATATTGATCATTTCAGACTATAACTTCCTTCCCTATAAAGATAGTTAGAGTAAGTGTTCAACTATTTTTAGAGATGTCTATTAGATATCTCCAAAAATCAAAAGTAAAATCTATTCTTATCCATAAATTATCAATTATTCTTCCCTGTTCCCAGTTAAGTGTTCCCTGTTCCCTCTTTTCTGGAGATATCTAATGGGGAGTTGAATACTAAACTGAGTTCCCCAACCAGGCTCAGATTTCACATCAATTGTGCCACCGTGACTCTCAACAATTCGATAGGTCACTGATAAGCCCAAACCAGTTCCTTGGCCAACTGGCTTGGTTGTAAAAAAAGGATTAAATATTTGATCCTGAATGTCAGCCGGAATACCAGTCCCGTTATCCCGAATGTGAATAGCAATCTTACTCTCCGATAACTGTTCTGTCTGAATCCAGATGCATTTGTCATGTTTCTTTTCCAGTTCTTTCAGTGCATCAATCGAGTTACTCAAAAGATTAATAAATACTTGATTCAGAGATCCAGGGGAACAATACACCAAAGGTAATGGGTTGTAATCTTTTATCGCTTTAATCCCATAATTGGCATCTCCATCCTTGAGACGATTCTGAATCAACATTAGGGCTGCATCCAATCCCTCATGGATATCAACATCCTTAAAATCAGCTTCATCCAAGCGAGAAAACGTTCGCAAAGATTTGACAACTTTCGCCACACGTTGAGAGCCTGTTTTGAGGGAAAATAGCAATTTTTCAAGATCTTCTTCTAGGAATTCTAAGTCTAGTTCCTCTATTTTCTCTTGAACGTTGGTGTTGGGTTCAGGATACTCTTGCTGATAGGTATGAATAATCTCAATGAGATCATTACAATAGCGATCGAGATGTTCGATATTACCGTAAATAAAACCAATGGGGTTATTAATTTCGTGAGCGATCCCTCCTGCTAGCTGGCCTAACCCCGTCATTTTTTCTTTTTGAACGACATCAAGGGCATTTCGCAATTGAGATAGGGTTTGCTTCAATGCTTCATTGGACTGGGAGAGTTGGTGTTGAGTTCGCTGACGCTGCTGAATTTCTTTACTTAATTCGTGAATTTTTTGATTGAGCATAACAAATTTGCTATTATCGCGTTTTTCTAAGCGCAGCAGGATAATTGCCGGATTTTCAGAGGAACTCGGTTGAATGACGGCTCCTTGACTGCGGTAGGTCGTCTTTTCTCCTTGCGGTGGATGAATGGTGAGGGTTCCCAAAATCATTTGACGACTTTGGGAACACGTTCGCAGATAGTCAATAACCTTCTGTGATTGATCTGTAACCAACTCCATTAGATATTTGCCCGCAAGGTTCTTACTTTTGCTGCCGAAGAGTGACTTGGCAGAACGGTTGGCTGCCAGAATTTCGCCATCCTTAGTCAACAGGAGTAGGGTATCTGGCAGAACTTGAGCAAATTTTAAGAACTGATCGGGGTTCATATTCTATCTCAAGGTTTAGTTAGCTCTTAAAGTATTCCTGTCCTGTGAACTCTTCGAATGATTCATTGGGCTTGAGATGCACAACGACTCGACATTCATGTGCTCCTCTAGCAATCGTGTCTTCAAGTTCCACTCTGGCATAGCCTAGATTATCAGCAGCAATCACTCCGAAGATATTAGAGGTCATCACACACATTGCCTCACGTCCCTCAATCTCTTCAGCAAAGGGACATTTGCGATTACCCAAGACGATCTTTTCATCACTTTCTTCAATAATGAAAAAATCTCCCTTAATACGCTTTTTCCAGTCTACTAGAACTGCTGCCACTTGCTCTCGAGATAGATTAGGGAGTTGCAAACCATTGTGATAGATGTCATTAACGTGTTGGCCTACCCGATAACCAACAACATTCAAGAAACCTGCTGCTTCTTCAATTCCAACAATCTCCTGCAATGTACCTGCCAATTCTCGAATGATTGAGCGAAGAAACTGATCTCGTTCAATGGGTAAATCCAGGGATTCGATCTGATTACTAACAGACACTTTTTGAGTCATAAGATTCAATCCTGCTAAAAAAAATCCAGGAGTACATCCGTGAAACCCAGCCTTCTTCCACAAGACCCTAGTCTGGAGCGAAAAAGAGGAGTTACAGCTTATACCCAATACTAGTCTACTATATTTCCTATACTAGCCTACTATATTTCCCTATTTCCCTGCTTTATACCTGAATTGATCGTCAAAAGTGTTCAATGCAATTTTAGAAAATGGGCAATAATATTTACTTTGTATTGGCCTTACTAGGGACAAATATAACCAACAATTGAACAAGTTTGGGTAAAACACAGTAATGGTAAGTTTGGCTTTTCTGTGCAAAAGAAAATTTATCAGAATTTGGGTGGTAATAGCTTTTGTGACTATATTTTGAGTGCTTCAGAGTTTATTTTAGAAATAGAAGCTCCAGTAATAACTATTGTTGAAGCTAAAAATGAAAGTACAAATGTAGGTTTAGGTCAATGTATTGCGGAAATGGTGGCAGCATAGAGGTTTAACCAAGCAAAAAATAGAATAACTAAAAGTATTTATGGTGCTGTTACGACTGGTCGTATCTGGGACTTTCTCAAACTTTCTGGTCAAAGTTTTGCCATTGATAATGAGGAGTTGGTAATTGGGAATGCAGAGGATATAAATATTTCTAAGATTTTAGCAATTTTAAGTTTGCCTATTAAACAATTGAACAGTTAAATTTTTTGATTTATCTATTGGTTTAGGTGTGTTATATCATACCCAGTTGAATAGTTATAATTAAAGCTCGTAGTAGGGCTTTTAGCCCTATCTATCCATTATCGGGCTAAAGCCCTACTACAAACAAAAATTTTTTTATCACTAATTATCGGGACATGATATGACAACAGACAATACTATAAATTTTTGGTTTGGAAGATTTAGATTGTATTGAAAAAAATTAGATGAGTTCCTATGATAATTTTACTAATAATATTAAGGTAATAATTAATGTCTGAAATATTAATAATAGGTTACGGTAACACTCTCCGCAGTGATGATGGTGCAGGTCAACGGGTTGCAGAATTAGTAGCAGAGTGGAATTTGCAAAATGTACGATCGCTCCCAGTGCATCAACTTACCCCAGAATTGGCAGAACCTATATCTCAAGCTGAATTGGTTATTTTTGTTGATGCTTATCCAGCAACTTCTGAACAAGGTTTGCAGGTTCATCAACTTTGCACTCCCCCCTCTTCCCACTCTTCTCCCTCTCCCTCCTCTCCCCACACCCTCTTACAAAGGGAAAGTCAAGGTTTAAATATAGGGCATACGGTCGATCCGCGATCGCTACTTGCTCTCAGTCAATTTCTCTATAACAATGCGCCTGCTGCTTGGTGGATATTAGTGCCAGCAGTCAACTTTGAATTTGGGGAAAGTTTTTCTCCCAAAACAACTGAAAATATCCAATATAGTTTAGCACAAATTCGACAAATTATTGTTAAATAAAGTTTAATTATTTTCAAGAAAAATTAATGTTTTAATTTAGCAGTTATTTTCTAAATTTTTGTAAAATTTTATGCAGAATTCAAGTTTTGTAAAAAAAGTTTAAGTCATAGTTCAATTAGGAAGGAATAGTTGGATAATAAAAGTAAGAGATATAAAAAAAATATTTAGTCCCAATATCCTAATTGCCTATCTAAATAGGTCTTCTCAGTGGATTATCTCTCAAATGGTTTCAAATAGTTTCAGAAATAAAACAACTCCTGTGTTGCTTAAAATGAATTATTTTGATGACAAATACAAAGGTTTAGGTTGATAAAAAAAGGCAAATTTATAGAAGTAAGAAAGAGGTATAATTTTCAGGAGTTGGCCATTGATAAACTACTAAACAAATCCATAACATTTGTAAACAACCAGATATCGGGACTTACGCACCCAAACAAGAAACCGGGTTTATTGCCTTGATTATTCAAATCACTAAATTTTATCCATAAACCCGGTTTCTGCGTAAGTTCTGAGATTTTAAATAAAGAGGAGAACATTAATGAGTACCAAAACCTTTGCAACACTAGACGGTAACGAAGCGGTTGCCCGTGTTGCCCACAAACTCAATGAAGTTATCGCCATCTATCCCATCACCCCCTCCTCACCAATGGGTGAATGGGCGGATGCTTGGTCATCTCAGGGGACACCGAATATCTGGGGCACAGTTCCTAGTGTGGTTGAAATGCAGAGTGAAGGGGGAGCAGCGGGTGCCGTACATGGTTCTCTACAAACGGGTTCCCTGACCACCACATTCACCGCATCTCAGGGATTATTATTAATGATCCCTAACCTTTATAAAATTGCTGGGGAGCTTACCTGTAGTGTTATCCACGTTGCTGCTCGTTCTCTTGCAGCTCAAGGTCTTTCAATATTTGGCGACCACAGCGATGTGATGGCAAGTCGCGCTACTGGTTTTGCCATGTTGTGTTCCGCGTCAGTACAAGAAGCTCAAGATTTTGCCCTCATTTCCCAAGCAGCAACTTTGGAAACAAGAGTACCATTTATTCATTTTTTTGATGGTTTTCGGACTTCCCATGAAGTACAAAAAATTGAACTGTTGCCAGAAACGGTTTTGCGGGAAATGATAGAGGATGACTTGGTTTTTGCTCACCGCGCGCGGGGGTTAACGCCAGACCGCCCTGTTTTACGCGGTACTGCTCAAAACCCGGATGTATATTTCCAGGCGAGGGAAAGTGTTAACCCTTTCTATGCTGCAACTCCAGATATTGTGCAGAAGGCAATGGATAAATTTGCCGAACTGACAGGGCGACAATATCAATGTTTTGAATATCACGGTGCTCCTGATGCGGAGCGCGTCGTTATTCTTATGGGGTCTGGTGGCGAAACTACCCACGAAACTGTAGACTATTTAATTGCCAATGGTGAAAAAGTCGGCGTACTGAAAGTTAGATTATATCGACCTTTTGATGCTAAACGTTTAGTAGCAGCATTGCCCGAAACGGTTAAAAAAATTGCTGTTCTCGACCGCACGAAGGAACCGGGTGCAACAGGAGAACCCCTCTACCAAGATATTGTCACCGCTCTGAATGAAGAATGGGAAGGGGCGATGCCAAAAGTTGTAGGTGGTCGTTATGGTTTATCTTCCAAAGAGTTTAACCCGGCAATGGTAATGAGCGTTTTTGAGAACCTGAGTGCGGAAAAACCCAAGAATCATTTTACGGTGGGTATCAATGATGACCTCAGTCATACTTCCCTTCCCTTCGATGCCAATTTTTCTCTCGAACCCGATAATGTTGTGCGAGCGATGTTTTATGGTTTGGGTTCAGATGGTACGGTTGGTGCTAACAAAAACTCCATTAAAATTATTGGGGGAGAAACTGATAACTACGCCCAAGGTTTCTTTGTTTACGACTCGAAAAAATCTGGTGCTGTTACTGTTTCCCACCTCCGCTTTGGTGCAAACCCCATCCGTTCCACTTATCTTATTAACCAAGCTAATTTTGTGGGATGTCACCAATGGAGTTTTCTAGAAAGATTAGATGTTCTCGCTGCAGCAGGAAACGGTTCGACTTTTTTGATGAATAGTCCCTACAGTGTTGATGAAGTCTGGCAAAAGTTACCTGTGGAAGTGCAAGAGCAAATTATCCGCAAAAGTTTAAAAGTCTATGTCATTAATGCTAATAAAGTTGCTAGTGATAGTGGAATGCGGGGTCGCATTAATACAGTGATGCAGACCTGTTTCTTTGCCTTAGCGAATGTTTTGCCCAGGGAAGAGGCGATCGCTCAAATTAAAAAATATATCCAAAAAACTTACGGCAAGAAAGGTCAAGAAATTGTCAATATGAACCTGCAAGCGGTTGACAATACTTTGGATAATCTCCACGAAGTGAAAATTCCGACCGAAGTTAGTAGCACTTTCAACCGTTTGCCACCTGTTCCCGACACCGCCCCAGAATTTGTGCGGGAAGTCTTGGGTAAAATGATTTCTCGCCAAGGTGACGAACTGCCAGTCAGCGCTCTTCCTTGCGACGGCACCTATCCCACCGGAACAACTAAGTGGGAAAAGCGCAACGTTACTCAAGAAATTCCGGTTTGGGATGCCGATGTCTGCGTGCAGTGTGGTAAGTGTGTGATGGTTTGTCCCCACGCCGTCATTCGTGGCAAAGCTTATGATGAAAGTCAGTTAGCTAATGCTCCGGCAACTTTCAAGTCTACTAATGTTAAAGATAAAGATTTTGCCGGACAGAAATTCACTATCCAAGTCGCGCCAGAAGACTGTACTGGTTGTGGCGTTTGCGTAGATATTTGCCCGGCGAAAAATAAATCTATGGCATCCCGCAAAGCAATAAATATGGAAGCGCAGTTGCCATTAAGGGAACAGGAGCGGGAAAATTGGGATTTCTTTTTGAATTTGCCCAACCCAGACCGTCGCTCTCTCCATCTCGACCGCATCCGTCAACAACAATGGCAAGAACCTTTGTTTGAATTTTCCGGTGCTTGTGCTGGTTGTGGAGAAACTCCTTATGTTAAATTAATTAGTCAACTATTTGGCGATCGCTCGGTTGTTGCTAATGCTACGGGATGTTCTTCTATTTACGGCGGTAACTTACCTACCACTCCTTGGACGAAAAATGCCGATGGTCGTGGACCTGCTTGGTCGAATAGTCTGTTTGAAGACAACGCCGAATTTGGTTTTGGTTTCCGTCTTTCCATTGACAAACACACTCAGTTTGCTGGGGAGTTGTTGCAAAAATTAGGGGGAACAATAGGAGATAATTTAGTTTCAGATATTCTGAACGCTTCCCAAAGCTCGGAAGCAGATATTTGGGAACAACGGGAACGAGTCGCTCAAGTCAAGGAAAAATTACAAGGGGTAGACTCTCCAGAGGCAAAGCAACTGTTAACTTTAGCAGATTATCTGGTCAAAAAATCAGTCTGGATAGTTGGCGGAGACGGTTGGGCGTATGATATTGGTTTCGGCGGTTTAGACCATGTTATTGCTAGCGGTCGTAACGTCAATATTTTAGTAATGGATACGGAGGTTTATTCTAATACTGGCGGTCAGTCTTCCAAAGCAACACCCCGCGCAGCAGTTGCTAAATTTGCAGCAGGAGGGAAACCATCAGGCAAAAAAGATTTAGGTTTAATAGCAATGACTTACGGCAATGTCTATGTTGCCAGCGTGGCAATGGGAGCGCGAGACGAACATACCCTAAAAGCATTTTTAGAAGCAGAAGCTTATGATGGTCCATCATTAATTATTGCTTACAGTCATTGTATTGCTCATGGAATTAATATGACCACAGCAATGAGTAATCAAAAAGCACTTGTGGAAAGCGGTCGATGGTTGTTGTATCGATATAACCCAGACTTGGTACAAAAAGGGAAAAATCCTTTGCAATTAGATACGCGATCGCCTAAGAAACCCGTAGGTGAGTCTATGTATCAAGAAAATAGGTTCAAAATGCTAACCAAGAGCAAACCTGGTGATGCTAAACAACTATTAGCACAAGCACAGGAAGATGTTAATACTCGTTATGCAATGTATGAGTATTTGGCATCCCGTCAACTTGACAGTTAACAGTTATCAGTTATCAGTTATCAGAAAACTTGAAAATGTGGGTAAAAAACCTAACCCCCCAATCTCCTTCCTATCCCCCCTTAGCCCCCTTTGAAAGGGGGGGAGGAGGGAAGGGAGAGAATTTTTCCCCCTCTCCTTGCACGAGAGGGGTTGGGGGAGAGGTCTTCTCGGTCGATCGCTCCTAACCCACAATTTTAGTCTAGTAGACTGTTTCATCTTAAATGTTGCAATAGATGTAGGTTGGGTTAAGCGTCAGCGCAACCCAACAAAAAGATGTATCTGAGGAGTTGTATCAAATCCCTTAGTATCGGTAAAATTCAATATCGTAGGGGTTTGGTCTCCAAACCTACCAATCTTGGAGTTTTTGCCAATACTGAGGCTTTGTTGCAATAATTAATAGTTCAGTAGGGTGCGTTAGACGGCTAAAATTTAGACTGTGAAAAGCATTTAACAATCCGTCGTAACGCACTATTGAACTGTAGCTAAAATGGTGCGTTACGGCGCAACACAATATTTAACAGTTCAACCGTAGTTTGCAGTAAGCGCCTAACACACCCTACTGGACTCTTAATCCGTATATCCGTGGCATAATCCGTGTGAGCGCCTCAACCCAACCTACGTCTTACCTTTGGAATTTTAACTTTTGAATTAATCATGGATATTACCACAAATTACTTAGGATTACAATTACGCTCCCCCATAGTTGTAGGAGCAGCAGCACCTTTAACCGAAGATTTAGATAATCTCAAACGCATGGAAGATGCAGGTGCAGCAGCAGTAGTTTTACATTCTTTATTTGAAGAACAACTTCGCAAAGAACGATTAGAATTACAACATCATTTAGAATATGGTACAGAAAGTTTTCCAGAAGCTTTAACTTACTTTCCTGAACCAGAAATATTTCATGTAGATGCCTCCGAATATTTAAAGCATATTAGTGAGGCAAAAAAAATGGTAAATATTCCTATTATTGCCAGTCTAAACAGTTCAACTATTGGGGGATGGACTAATTATGCCAAAGAATTAGAAATAGCTGGTGCAGATGCTTTAGAGCTAAATATCTACAATATTCCCACTAATATGGATATTACCGGGGAACAAGTAGAACAGAATTATATTAATATTCTGCAAGCTGTTAAATCTCAGGTAAATATTCCCGTTGCTGTTAAACTCAGCCCCTTCTTCAGCAATATGGCAAATATGGCGAAAAAGTTAGTAGAAGCTGGAGCAAATGGGTTAGTTTTGTTTAACCGTTTCTATCAACCAGATATTAATATTGAAGAGTTAGAAGTAGTGACAAATGTGTTGTTAAGTACCCCACAAGCAATGCGTTTACCTATGCGTTGGATAGCTATTTTGTACGGTAGATTAGAAGTAGATTTTGCAGCAACTAGCGGAGTACAAAAAGGGCAAGATGTAATTAAAATGATTATGGCAGGTGCGAATGTAACTCAAGTAGTGGGTGCTTTATTGCGTCATGGAATTAATCATATAAAAGTTATTGAAACAGACACGATCAAATGGATGGAAGAACACGAATATGAATCAATTGCACAAATGCGTGGCAGCATGAGTCAAATTAACTGCCCTGATGAGAGTGCATTTGAAAGAGCGCAATATATGAAAGCAATTCAAAGTTATCAACCTGCTAAGAGTTTAGTTTAAATATAAAATCTGCTTGCTTTGGAGTGTTATATAAAATCCGGATAATTAGTATATCCAAGTCATTGCGACTGGAACGGAGTGGAAGGAAGCAATCTCAGGGTTTGAGGAGATTGCTTCCTATCGTCGCAATGACGAATATTCTACCGGATTCTATATTATATTATGTTCGGTTAAATAGTTATTATAATTAAAGTTCGTAGTAAGGCGGGCTGAAGCCCTACTACAAACCATATACTTTATTATAAGTGATTATCCGAACATAATATTATAAAAAACCGGGTTTATGGGAGATGTATGTCAGCATGGCACGACATTTAATATAAACCCGGTTTCTAGTTTCTATATTTTGTTCGCCTCGTTGTCGTTGATGAAGTGCTTTCTCTTCTGGAGTCATAAACCTATTCCCTCTTCATTTCTTCAATAGTTTTTTTTGCGAGTAGCTTTATTAAACTGGGCAAGATAAATTTATTGAAAGTTTGCCAAGAAAAAATTATTGGGATAGTCTTTTATTATTTTTCCTCAAATTAAAACAAAATATTAATATTAAATCTGGTTAAACAGTTATAGATGGGTTATAGCAAAAGGCAGAAGGCAGAGAGAGAGAGGGTAGAAGGCACAAGGAAAAATCTGGCTTTGTCTAGGTTTTAGGCTTTTGATGCGTCCTAATCTTTGCTTCGACTGCTATAAGTCTTTAGGAGTTAGGAGTTAGGTAGGGGAACTGTCGGATTGGCGACGTACAGGAGTCAGGATGAGAGAAAATTACAAAGATTTAGTAGTTATGGCGATCGAAGATTTTTTTATGTCTAATCAAACAGATTTGATATGAATCATTAAAACTAAGTTTTTAACCCCATACTTGTTTCTAGAAATCTTACTTCAATATTAGCAATTTGTTTACTGATATTATGATAATCACTTAAATCTTTGATTTCATCAGCATCATTTTCAGAGCTTATATCTGCTAAAACACTGAGTTGATGCAGAGCAGAACTTCTATCAGTATTTTCAAGATAATTATCTAGTAAAACTTGAAAATGTGCCATCAGCATTTTATTTGTTGTACATCGAATAATATCTTTCAGTTTTTCTACTGAAAGTTGCTGATTATGATTATTGGGATCAATTTTAAATTCCTCGCAGGTTTGCTCAATAATTGTTTCTTGAATATTCATTTATATTTCTCCTTGATAATTAACTAATCTGACTTATATCATGTCCGGTTGAATAGGTATAATTAAAGCTTGTAGTTGGGCTTTAGCCCGATATATAGATAGGTCGGGCTAAAGCCCAACTACAAACAACAATTTTTTTATCACTAATTATCCGGACATGATATTAGATAGATGTGCAGCAAGATTTAAAGCCATCTCGAATAAATTCCTCAATTTACTGCTCAAGAAGACTTTTTATCCTAATTTTATCGATAACTTATATGATAGCGTTGGCTAGCAATGGATGTCAAGATAGTCAAGAAATTTATCTATACCTATATATAGATATAGCAATACCTATTAATACTAATTCACTTTAAAGATGTCACAAATAGTTTCAAACTTTAAATGTCAAATAATCACCTCAAACTGTTTTCTTGTAAAAGTTTTTAGCCTATCCAATCTAACTTCAGAATTCAGTATTCAGTATTCCGTGAAACGGTATAAGGTGTTTGACATTGGTACAACCTGAAAACTTTATTAATAAAATTTTCATAAGTGGATTAGTGCCTTCCGGGCAGCAATATGTAGTCATTCTGAATAAGATTGGGACGAGTGTTTCTTTCCTGGAAAGGGTTTCAGCCAAAAAAGTGTTTCATCCTTATTTGAAATGACTATAGTGATTATTTGTATTTCTTAAAGTCTCTATCCATTGCTAAAATACAACCTATGCAGTGCGTAGCAAAGATTAAATCGATGAAAAAACAAAGACCAAGAAACTCTAATGGGACATTTAAAGAAGACCCAGAAGCGTTGACCAAAAAATCTATAGGTCTGAGGATTAGCAAAAAGAAAATGCCCAAATTAGAGAAAATTGCAGAACAGATGGGAAAATCAACAACAGAAATTTGTCGGCTAATAGTTGAGGAATGGCTTGACTCTCTTGATTCTGAAGATAAGCAAAAAAAGCAAATCGTTTCTGAGGGAAAGTTATTAGCCTGATTGGAGACTCTAAGTCCAATCAGGTTAATCAACCCCTGTTTGCAAAAGATAGTCCTCCAAAATATCACAAACTAAGAGCTTTAGAACTTTATCAAGATGGATTTAACTATAAAGATATAGCTGAAAAGTTAGAGTTTGAGGGCTATAGAAATCGTAAAAATAACCCTTTTAGCATTACTTCCATTAGGAAATGGATTAAAGATAGTAGTTAGGAGAGAAATATTACTGCTACGCGGAAGTCATGCATTAGACCTCTCCAGAAAATAAACTTGCTCTTTATTTAAGACAAGCTAGAGTTGTAAAATTCACTCTCCGAAATCATTTTTCGTATCTTTTTCGTGAAAATATATTCCCTGTTAAGTGTTAAGTATTAAGTGTTCCCTACTAGCCGCCAAAAATCTATATCTTTTTCACGCTTATGTCTATTCAAAAGTCAAAAACCAATACTTTTGATTGGTAAAGCTTTTAAGATTTTTTAACTTGTCAGTTATTTCCGCCATCCTGCACTACTATATAAGACTTCTATATTATATAATTTTAAAAGATATTTAAAATTTTCTCCAATGCTAATATATTTTCACTTGGATAGTGAAACTAGCCTCATACTACTTGAATAAATATTTGCGACATAGCAACTGTTAAGATTTCAACTGCTCAAATATTTAAATCATCAATGATAAGAATTCCGCGCTGTATCTCAGTGCCAGGAATATGTCAATCTATAGGCAACAAGATTTCAAATTCAGTTCCCACTCCAGGAGCAGAATTCAAATTTAATTTTCCCCCATGCTTCTCAACAACAATTTGATAAGTAATTGCTAATCCTAAACCAGTACCTTTACCAACAGCTTTTGTCGTAAAAAATCTATCAAAAATTTGCTCTTGAATTTCGTAGGGAATACCAGGGCCATTATCAACTATACGAATTGAAAGCCAATTATAAATTGGTTGATTATCCTGAGTATAAATCATACTAGCTTCCATCTCAGAAGTAGCATTTATTTCTGCCTCATTAACAGATTTACCCAGATGTCGATCTGGATTTTCAGATAAATGTTTAACTGTAGTATAAATCCAGATTTTACCAGGTTTACTGTTTGCTTCTTTATATTCTTCAAGAGCATCAAGAGCATTATTAATCAAGTTCATAAAAACTTGGCCAACCTGACCCGGATGACACAAAATCAATGGTAACTCACCATAATTTTTAATAATTTCAACCTCGCTATTCTTCCAACGATTTTTTAAGATTAACAGGGTACTATCAATACAGTCATTAATATTTGCTTTTTGGCGTTTAGTTCCTTCCATGTGAGAGAAACTGTGGAGACTACTGACTAATTGCATCATTCGTTCGGCTGAAATTTCGATGCTCTTCATCATCTCTAAGTAATCCTTTTTGATAAATTCAAAATCAATCTCTTGTTTCAAATCTTCAACTTCTTCTATCTCTTGGGGAAGATTTTTTTCATAAGTATGAATCAATGCAATTAAATCTTGATAATAACCAGATATAAACTTAGAATTACCTGCTACACAATTAATCGGATTTCTCAGTTCATGTGCTAAACCTGCTACCATCTGTCCCAACATTACAAGTTTCTCAGTTTGAATAAGTTGCGCTTGAGTTTTTTGCTGCAATAAATCTTTAGCAAGTTGATGAATATTAGATTGAGCAATCAGTAAATTTTTAGTTTCTAAAACTTGATAGTTTTCTGGGGAGATTTCTACAACAATCGGTTCGCCCATAAATTCTTGAGGTCTCTTTACTGCTTTATATGCAGCATCCACAATAGATGTATCTCCAGGCAGCACTAATAATTCATACTTAATAAAGTTGTATAACACACTAATAGGGCGATTTAAAAAAATTTCTCTTCCATATTGACGGCTCAAATTTTTGACGAATTGCTGTTGAGAAATCATCCCGACAAATTTACCAAAATTTGTCAAAATAATACCTGGAAGTAGCTTATTTTCTTCAAAGATTTCAGCAGCTACTACTCCTAATTTATGAATTTCAATATGCATATCATGAAGAGTTAAGTCTCTTAAAGTTGAACTTAAATCTAGGTGCTTATTTGAGTAATAAAACATTGGTTGTAAATACGAATTAATTACCATGAGTAAATATTAAATAATTTGTTCTTAGATATTTTGAGCTAAGAAAAAGTAAGCTAGTCCTGTATAGTAATGATAAGTATTCCCTGAAATTATCACTATACTCTTACTGAAATAATTACAATGCACCACTACCAAAATTAAGCTCTTAATAAGATATAAAAATTTATATTATTAAGGTTTATTAAACAGTTCTCATCTGTAACTTTGATTGTCCGTTAAAATTTTAAAATCTTGAATTATCCTAGTGGCAGCTTGAGATTCTAAAGGTCGAGCAAATAAAAAACCCTGACCTAATTCGCAACCCATATCTTTTAGTTTATCTCGCTGTAAAGGTGTTTCTATTCCTTCTGCAACTACATCCATATTTAGACTCTTAGCTAATGTGATAATAGCAGCAATAGTTATATTATCTGAACAAGGATCGATTCGCTGCACAAAAGACCGATCAATTTTCAATGTATCTATAGGAAATTCATGAAGACGGCTCAGAGAAGAATATCCTGTACCAAAATCATCTATACATAGTTTAACTCCTAAATCTTTAATTTGATTGAAAATTTTATCCCGATATTCAACAGCTTCTAAAAGACAGCTTTCTGTAATTTCTAATTTTAAATTTTCTCCTGATACATTATTCCGATCTAAAATTATTTTTAATTGTTGAATAAAATCTAATTCTCTTAGTTGTGGGGTGCTAAGATTAACATTTAAAACTAAGCCTTTAAACTCAGGAAAATGTTTTTGCCATAAGTTTAGTTGTTGACAAGTTGCTTCCAAAACCCACCACCCAATATCATGTATTAATCCAGTTTCTTCAGCAATTGGAATAAATTTTCCTGGAGAAACTTGTCCGCGACTAGGATGATTCCAACGAACCAATGCTTCAAAACCTTTCAATGAATTATTTAAAAGATTAATAATTGGTTGATAGTGCAGGCATAATTCCTGTTTTTTAATCGCCAGACGTAGCTCATTTTCCCAATTTAAACGTTCTAAAACATCTACTTGCATTTTAGGTTCAAATATAGCATATCCTTTTTTTCCGTAATCTTTTGCTTTTTGCATTGCGATGTTTGCATCTCTAAATAAATCAGTAGAATTATGATATCCAAAAAAGCTGTAAGTAATGCCTATATTAGCCTTAACAAATATTTGGTAACCGTCTAACTCATAAGGATACTGTAAATATTCTTGCTGAATACGTTCCGCTAGTTGAGTAGCTTCAGATGGATGTTCTATTCCCTCCAATAAAATTACAAATTCATCACTACTCAGCCTTGCTATTAAGTTATTAACTCCTATGCTATTTTGCAGTCTGATAGCAATTTCTTGGAGTAATATATCTCCTTTAGAGTACCCTAAACTATCATTAATTAACTTTAAGCGATCTATATCAAGCAATAGTAAAGCATAATGATAATTGTGATTTAAACTAAACTCAATTGTCTGATTAAGTTGAGTCAACAATCTGGCTTGATTTGGTAGACCTGTTAAAGGATCGTGGAAAGAATTATACTCTAACTTAACCTCTCTTTGGAGTAACTTAGCTTGGGTTTCATGCAATTCCGTAGTTGCTTGTTCTAGCTTGGTATTTCCCTGTATAACTTTTTGCTCTAGATTTTGGATTAACTGCTCTAATAATTCATTTTTTTCTGCCAATGTTACCTTGAGAAAGTGTAGCTTTAAGTGAAGTCGAATCCGAACTAAAACCTCTTCTTGGTGAAATGGTTTAGTTATATAGTCAACAGCACCCAATTCAAAACCTTTAATCTTATCATCAGTGTCTGAAAGAGCAGTCATAAAAATAATTGGAGTATCCTTAGTTAAAGGATTATTTTTCAGTATAGAACAAACTTCAAAACCATCCATTTCTGGCATCATTATATCTAGTAATACTAAGTCGGGTACTGCATATTGAATTCGTTCAATCGCAATTTTACCAGAGGAAGCTACCCATACCTCAAATCCTATTTCATCAAGAAAATCAGAGAGTACCCTTAAATTATCTCTGTTATCATCAACAATCATAATTCTTGCTTTTTGGTCATCTATAGTCAACATATATCCTCGTAGTTATTAAATAATATTTATTCTGAAAAAAATCGTGATAAATTATTCTTGATTGAATTATACTCTTTGAATTAAATGGTTGATTATTATCTTCTAATCCCACAGCTGATTGAGAATTTTTAGGAAACTTTTGATGAATGGGAATCCGAATAATAAATTCCGTACCCACACTTACTTTTGAGTTACATTATAATCTACCCCCATGTTGATCAACCACAATGGAATAACTAATTGCTAATCCCATTCCTGTTCCTTTACCTACAGGTTTAGTAGAAAAAAAAGGATTAAACATTCGAGCAACCAGCTCTTATCTCATTCCCTTGCAATTGTCAGCAATTTTAATCACAACTGCATCTGAACTATTCAACTCTGTAGAAATCAGAATTAGGCCAGGATTATCTTGAACTTCTTCTAGACTATCTATAGTATCAATTCCATTAGCTACTAAATTCATAAGTACTTAATTTAATTGCCCCGGATAACATTCCACATCTGGAAAATTTCCAGATTCTTTAATCACTTCAATTGCTGGACGTTCTGATTTAGCTTTAAGTCGATTTTACCAAATCATTAAGGTACTATGAATTCCTTCATGGATATCTACTTGCTTAATTTCTGATTCATCAAAACGAGAGAAATTATCCATAGATTTAATTATTTCCAAAATTCGAGTTGCTCCAACTTTCATCGAAAATAAAATCTCGATCAAATCTTCCCGCAAAAAGTCTAATTCAATATCTTCTTGATAGGCTTGAATTTATGCATCTGGTTCTATATGAAAAAGTTAATATATTTTCAATGTATTCTTCCGCCGTAGTTAAATTACCATAAATAAAATTAATAATTCTATTAATTTCATGGGCTACCCTTGCCACCATCTGACCTAAACTTGACATTTTTTCATTTTTAATTAATTGCACTTGCATTTGTTTTAAATATTCCATTATCTGGCTAAATTCAAAAGTTCTTTCTTGAAGTTTTTGTTCAAAAATTTAATTTTATTGGGCAACTTGCCACATCAATTTATAAAGTTTTAAATGTAACTTAACTCTAGCTAAAATCTCCTCCTGTTGAAATGGCTTTATAATATAATCAACAGCACCCAAATTCAATCCTTTCACCTTACTTTCGGTATCAGTAAAGAGCGGTCATAAAAATCACTGGAATCTCATAAGTTTCAATTTTACCCTTGAGATAACAACAGGTTTCAAACCCATCCATTTCTGGCATCATAATATCTAACAAAATTAAGTCAAGCAGAGCATATTCTATTCTTTGCAGTGCCATATCTCCAGATTGAGCTACCCAAACTTCATAACCTGTTTCATCCAGAAAGTCTGAAAGTAAACCTAAATTAGCAGGGTTGTCATCAACAATTAGAATTATATCTCACTTATTCATAATATTATCCATTGACATTACTCCTATATTGACAAATAAGTCTAATAATTTCTCGATCGTGGAAATCTTATGCTAATTTAGAAATCTTCTGAGCAAATGGAATAAAATTTTGATTTTGTTGCTCTAGAAACTTAGCTTTTTTAATAATTCCCTTGAGATTACCTTTCATAGCTAACTCATAAAATTTATCTAGAGTTTTTGCTGTAGCAGGAACTATAGTTTCTACATTTGTATCAGCTACCTTTGGTAAATAATTCTTCATTTCTTTATACTCCCACTCCAAGTGTAATAGTTTTCTAATTTTGAGAAATAAGTCTTAAGTTTTTAATGGTTTAGGGAGAAAATCATTGGCTCCTGCTGACAAACTTTTGTATCGAGCGACTTCAAATACACTTGCAGACAAAGCAATAATTGCCACATCTGGACAAATTTCTGATGTCCGAATTTGTTTGATCGATTCAAACCCATCCATTATAGGTATTAACAAATCAGTAATAGACATCTCCAGAAAATAAACTTGCTCTTTATTTAAGACAAGCTAGAGTTGTAAAATTTACTCTCTGAAATCATTTTTCGTATCTTTTTCGTGAAAATATATTCCCTGTTAAGTGTTAAGTCTTAAGTGTTCCCTAATAGCCGCCAAAAATATATATCTTTTTCACGCCTATGTCTAGTAATGACTAAAAGAGGATTAAACATCTGAATTTTCTGCCAACCTTCTTCACCATCGTTGGTTTCTATTACTTTCAAACCAATTGGTTGTAGCAGTTTGATTAACAAGGAGCAATTTTCCAAATTTTTATCTATTACTAAAACATTAGGAGGAGTACCTTTAATACCAATAATACTGACCATAGCGAGCGCACTGAGAAGTCTTCACCCATTCCTGAGCTACAGGTAAATCTATCTCAAACGAAAATAGACTAACGATCATATTGGCGACTCACGGTTTTGAAAAATTGATTTTGATAAATCATACCAACTAATTTACCCGAATTTGTTAAAATAATACCTAGAAGTAGCTTATTTTCTTCAACAACTTCAGCAATTGCAACTCCTGATTGATTGATTTAAAATTGCACATTATGTAGTTGTAAATCTTGTCAAGTAGAACCTAAATTTAAGTGGGTATTTAAGTCATAAAACATGGATACTAAAGAATAGTTAATAGACATCTCCAGAAAATAAACTTGTCCTTTATTTACCATAAGCTATAGTTGTAAAATTTACTCTCCGAAATCATTTTCTGTACATTTTTACTTAAAATATCTTACCTGTTCCCTGTTCCCTGTTCCCTGTTCCCTACTTTTACAAAAAGTCTATATATTTTTCGGAGAGGTCTAATAACTCTAAATCAAAATTAAGTAATTTTATCTTCAAGACTTTCACAAAAAAATTCTCAAAAAATCTAACAATCATATTTTTGGTGACATTATTTATATTATAGATGATTCCTAATTTTTCAAACTTCAGAACCTTTAACTCCTTTTTATTTTTTGAGCCTACTCACTGAAATAATACAAAATACATATAGCAATCCTATTTTATTCGTGTCAAAAATCTTACTGCTTTTTAGGGGACACTTAACTGGTAAGAGTTTCAGTTTTTTTATTTACTTTTTGATTACCCGCAACCTATGCGCGGATTGCTATAGCAATTTTGCCTAAATTCAGAGTATATTTTTTAAATCAACTTTGCATAAATATACTTAAATATATACCTATAATAGACATAGGCGTGAAAATTAAAAATCAAATCAATTCTCATCCAGAAATTATCTATTCTTTCTTCCTGTTCCCAGTTAAGTGTTCCCAGTTAAGTGTTCCCTGTTCCCTCTTTTCCGGAGATGTCTAATATATACCTATTTTTCAAAGATATACAAACCTAACAGTTTTTTTCCGAAGTTTTAACCTTTTGTTTACCAAAAGATAACCTTGAGCCTATTTTGGCAAAATTATCTTTACTTATCTATATTTTTGATGTTCCACCAAGCAAGGATTTCATTTGTCAAGTAAATAATTAGATACCCAAAGCTTTGATTACTCTTTTGTAACCTTCGTCAAGAGTATCAGCTTCTGTTCTCAGCATAAATTTCTGGTATGATTGGCAAATCTAAAAACTTCTTTAATAATTGATTTAAGTGTTCTCATATACAGCAGATTCTACCTTGTTGAGGTAAAATTATGCTGGATAAAATGTGTGCACTAAAAACATTTAATTGTTAATATCTGTACTTGCTATGGGACCAAATCTGCTGTAAATGCTTTTTTCTTAATATTCAACATTTATGGTCTACGATATCAGTGTGAACTCTACTGTATAGAACCCATTTGATAGCTATATAATTATGGTAGTCAAGTCTTTTCGCCCATCAATTTTGAGGAAAAATCATCATCTCAAGGAGTGTTGAATTTTTTGTATTATTTCTCCCCACATCTTCCTTCTTCTCTCTTCCCTCTTACCTCTTACCGAAATAATTAATAATTAAACAATTAAATAATTAGATGATTCAAGCCTAATTGCCTCCCCTTGGATAGGGGAAAAAAGCGGTTGTTTGCGGAGCAGTCCGTCAGGATGGGATGCCGAGGTCTCCTCGCTTGCCTCCAATCAACCAACAGAGCGGTCGGAAAGCGCAGCATTCCGTCAGGATGGGATGCCGAGGTCTCCTCGGTTGCCTCCAATCGACCAACAGAGCGGTCGGAAAGCGGAGCATGACCTGGTAGATGGGATGCCGAGGTCTCCGTTCCCTCCGGGACGCTATCCTAGGTCATGCTCCGCAAACGCGTTTCATGTCGCGCAGCGTTTCATGTCGGCTCAAGCGCCGAAAACGCTAGCCTCCAATCGACCAACAGAGCGGTCGGAAAGCGGAGCATGTGGTAGATGGGATCCTGAGGTCTCCCGCTCTTAACAGAGCCGCTCCGAAGTTCGCGAGCCTCCAATCACCAACGCGAGAATAAATTTTTTCCCTACCGCGTCAATCCTCTCCGTTTTAGGGAGAGGTAATTATCAATTATCCATTATCAATTATCCATTAATGAACTCCTGTCTCCTGTCTCCTGACTCCTTGCTAAATTTATGAAGATACCTTCAGGGGTTCTATATTACAGTAGAATATGATTGAAATTTTCTAGGGAGCGATCGCTGAAAATATCAGAACCCATAAATTTTAATCATAAGTCCTTAGTGTTGGACAAACCAATAATATTTAAGAGTATTTAATGTGGTCAAAGGTTAGAAAAAATGTAGAACAATGGCAAGGCGCACTAATAATTGCCATTAGTGTAACTTTGTGCGTTGTTGGAGGTAGTGTAACTGGTATCTTTCAGTTATTAGAATGGGCTAGTCTAGACCAATTTTATCGCTTGCGTCCCTCAGAATCAATAGAATCTCGTATTACTTTAGTCACCATTGATAAAGCCGATCTAACTCATTTGAGCTGGCCTATTTCTGACAAATTAATGGCAAAGTTAATATTAAATTTGAGAGCTTACAAACCTAAAGCTATTGGTCTCGACATTTACCGAGATGTTTCTGTGGAACCAGGATATGAAAAACTCATAGAAGTCTTCCACTCAACTCCAAATCTAGTGGGAATTGAAAAAGTAGCCGGAGAAACAGTTGCTCCACCACCTGCTTTAAGTAAACTAAATCAGGTTGGAGCTTCCGACATATTACTAGATGCTGATGGTAAAGTACGACGCGCTCTGATTACAGTAGCTACCGAAAATCCTCTACCAGAAGGATTAGGGGTGAAGTTGGCCTTGATGTATTTGCAAAAAAAGGGTATTACTTTACAAGCAGTAGATGAAAATCAACGAAATTATCAACTTGGTAAAGCTACTTTCACTCCTCTGACCCCTACTTCAGGGGTTTATGCTAGCCGTGATACTGATGGTTATCAAATTTTACTAAACTATCGTGGTAGAAGAGAAATTTTTCCTAGTATTTCTATATCCCAGGTATTAGATGGAGATATTCCTGAAGATGTAATTCGCGATCGCATTATTATGGTAGGAAAAACAGCAGAAAGTCTCAGAGATGTTTTTTCTACACCTTTTAATAGTACTTTATTACAGAAAACAAATCTGATGCCAGGAATAGTGGTTCATGCTAATATTAGCAGTCAGATTTTGAGTGCTGCTTTGGAAGGTCGTGTTTTGTTGCGGGTATTTAATCAATACTGGGAATGGGTGTGGATGGGAATATGGTCATTTACTGGAAGTATTTTCACCTGGTGCTTATTGCAATCTCCAAGGTTTGGCAAAAATGCTTTTTTTGGTGGCACTATTATAGTCATGGGATTATCAAGTTTTAGCTTGGTGGGAATAAGTTATGGAGCGTTCATCAGTGGGTGGGTGTTACCTCTGTTTACTCCGTGGGTTGGGTTAATGAGTACAGCTATTATTACAACTAACTACTATAGTTATTGGCAACTTAACAAAACTAACCAGCAATTAGAAAATGCTAATCAGAAACTAGAAGATTATGCTCAAACTCTAGAACAAAAAGTACAACAGCGAACTCAGGAATTAGAAATTGCCAAACAAGCAGCAGATGCAGCGTCTCAAGCTAAAAGCGAATTTCTGGCTAACATGAGTCACGAATTACGAACCCCTCTCAATTGTATTATGGGTTATGCTCAAATTCTTCAACGTTCTGATAGTCTAAATACAGAAGATAAAACCAAAGTAGAAGTTATTCATCGTTGTGGGTCTCATTTGTTGACTTTGATTAATGATGTGCTTGACTTGTCAAAAATTGAAGCAGGAAAAATGGAACTCCACCCTGCCTATGTCTACTTACCGAGTTTGTTGCATAATGTTGTAGAAATGTGCGAGATTAAAGCTCAAATGAAGGGAATTTCTTTTATTTGTGAAAAGGATGCTAAATTTCCGACTGGTATCAATGCTGATGAAAAACGGTTGCGACAGGTATTAATTAATCTTTTGGGAAACGCAATTAAGTTTACGGAAAAAGGTGTAGTGATATTCAAGGTGAATCAAACTAAAAATGGTAAATTTAACTTTGAAGTTCAGGATACAGGTATTGGTATGAGACCGGAACAGACTCAACGTCTTTTTCGAGCTTTTGAGCAAGTAGGTTCAGACAAGTATAAGTATAATGCTGAAGGTACTGGGTTAGGATTAGCAATTAGTCAGAGAATTGCACGGTTAATGGGTAGTGAAATTCAGGTCAAGAGTGAATATGGAGTTGGTAGTGTTTTCTGGTTTGAAGTTGATTTCCCATCCACTAATACTAATAGTGTTAATAATAAAATCAGTAGCAAACAGCAGAAACAAGGAGAAATTGTTGGTGTGAAAGGAAAAGCACCTAAAATTTTAGTTGTAGACGATCTGTATGATAGTTCCTCTATAATTGTGAATTTGTTGAAACCTCTTGGTTTTGAGGTGCTTGAAGTAAGTAGTGCTAAGGATGGTTTAGAGAAAATTGAACAGTTTAAACCCAATCTTGTGATTACTGATTTATTGATGCCTGAGATGGATGGTTTTGAAATGATGCGAAAGCTGAGAGCTTCTGAAAAAGGAAAAAATTTGATTTTGATTGCTTATTCAGCTAATGTGTTTGAATCCGATCGAAAGAGTTTCCTGGAGGCAGGTGGAAATGATTTTCTGCCTAAACCTCTACAAGTAAGTCAGTTACTTCAGGTACTACAAACACATCTAAATCTAGAATGGGTTTATGAAGGAAGTAGAAAATCACCTAGACTCAGAGAAGAAACAGAGAAAACAAATGAAGAGATAATTCCTCCTCCTCTAACAGAATTGCAAAATTTATATGAATTGGCGATGAAGGGTCATTTTAAGGGAATTACTAAGCAAGCAAAAATAATTGAGAAACTGGATACTAAATATGTGCCTTTTGCCCAGAAGTTGCAGGAACTAGCGGGAGATTTTCGAGATCAAGATATTATTAAACTAATTTCAGATGTTATCGCAAATTAACAGAAATTTTCAAGATACTTTTCTGTATTATTTTTAGTAACTAATAGACATCTCCAGAAAAGAGGGAACAGGGAAAACTTAACTGGGAACAGGGAGAAGTAATTGATAACAAAAGGATAATAATTGATTTTATTTTTGATTTTGGAGAGGTCTAATAGACATCTTCGATAAGTAGATAGGCGTTAAAATTTATGGTTTAGATGAAGGCAGAAGGGAAGAAGCTTTGGAGTCACTTTACTTTTTGTTACGCAGTTCATCCGACAGGAGGCTAACTGATAACTGAAATGACATACTTAGTTTTTTTCATGCTACCTACTTAATTAAAAATCAAATCAATTACATATGCAGAAATCATTAATTATTTCCCCCTACTCCCTCTTTTCCGGAGAGGTCTAATAGACATCTCCGAAAAAGATATAAACTGCTTGTTCGAGAAGAATTAATATCATGTCCGGATAATTAGCGATCAAAAAACTTTCTCCTCCTTAATACCATTTCTCAAAAACTTTTCTACATTTTATTGATCAGGGGAGTAGGGTCGGAGGTAGTTGCATGCAACGTCCGAGAGCGAGAAGTAAAAATAAGAATAATTGATATTAACCAGCCAGTAATTATCAAAAAAGTTCTATGGACCTGTCTAAATTACTTAATAATTGAAGTTCCACCCAAGTATAGCATTACTTTTGGTAATTGGTATTATAACTACAGGAATTACGCAACGACACTAATTATAGTGGATATATCTGGAATTATGACCAAATTATACCCTATATATAGTGTTGCTGCGTAAGTCCTGGATTGTTTAAAATCTGACTCATATTGCTCCAGGCTTTTAAATTTTGACTGTTATTATTAGACTTTTGACTTAGATTAACTTATCTAGACCATTAGATTTAAGATTCATACTAAATCCGGTTTTGATCGACACTATAGTGCTTAAAGGTAAAAGGTCAGCACTAAATTGATGCTAACCGTACCACAATTTAAGGTTCACAGTCTAGTGGTCCATTTCATCAAAAATGAATGATGGGTTGAGACAAGGGGTAAAAATTTAATAGTTTATCCCCGAAATTCATCTTGACAGACCACTAGAAAGGTTTGGCTCCAAAACTGCTATTTTTGTCAATTATATATATAACGATGACAAATATTTTTTATCAATTTCAAAGGGGTAAATATACTACTGTCCCTTATCTACTAAAAATAACTCAACCTAGACAACCACATACTGCTCCCATTGGCATCTTTGATAGTGGTGTAGGTGGAATTAGTGTTTTAAAAGAACTATACCGCCAACTCCCGAAAGAAACCTTTATCTACTTCGCTGATACAGCACGACTTCCCTATGGTACAAAATCTCAGACAGAGATTGTACAATTTGTGCGTCAAGTGCTAACTTGGATGCAAAAGCAGGGTGTTAAGATGGCGATCATTGCCTGCAATACTGCTACAGCAGCAGCAATAGATCGAGTAGCAGTCGAATACAATTTTCCCATTATTGGTATGATTGAACCTGGTGCAAAAACAGTTGTACACAGGAGTAGCAAAAGAATAGGTGTCATCGCTACTATACATACAGTTAAGAGCAATGCTTATGTGAATACTATTCTGAAAATAGATCCTTCGATTTTAGTATTTCAAGTAGGAGCTCCTACTTTAGTACCATTAATTGAACAGGGTCGGATCGATGATGTTTATACCTTGGAAGTAGTGCGACAATATCTTAAACCCTTAATCGCAAAACAGATAGACACTCTAATATTAGGTTGTACACATTATCCCCATCTGATACATTTGTTTAGACAAATTTTAGATAACTCAGTAGAAATAGTAGACCCCGCTATTGCTGTTGTTCATACTGCTGCCCAGGAACTTCAGAGTTTGCGCAAATTAAGCGATCGCCCTCCTCATTGTACTAGCTTCTATGTGAGTGGCGACCCAGAAGAATTTTCTAAAAGAGTGCAACAATTTCTTGGTTTTACTCCGATAGTGGAACAATCTTGCTTAGGAGTAGAAAGTGTGAAAATCAAATCTGAATCTGTAGCTTGATTTATAGCAAATTATTTGTGATCAGCATCACTGACAATTTATTTTTTTTGTATTTGGCATTATTCTGGAAGTGATATTACACTCAGCAATGCCAAATATTTTTTTTGTGAGTAGAAATTAAGATTAAACTAAATTTATTTTTTAATATTTAATTTTTCCTATTTTGATAAATTTAGGTATTATATCCAATCCGCTGGCTTCGGAGTGATATAATTCTACCGTCAGTAGGGGCGAACGGCCCGCCCCTACAATATTGACTATTCTTCCCTGATCCTGAATTATACCAATGCTACCGGATTTGATATTACTTCATCTTCATCAAGTTAAATTAGTTTTTTTTATACTATATCGATAAAATCAATGTTACAAATAATCAAAGTATGAAGAAATTATACACTCTCTTTACTCAATATTAATTTGTAGCAAAAAAAATTCAATAGGTATTGGCCTACATATTTATCTAAAATATATTTTAAGTTGTGACAAAAGTGCATTTGTTGTGATAAACTCCCCAATAACAACTAGGTAATTAGTGAGGAAAAACTTTATGGCTGATATTAGAGTTCTAGTTCAGAACGTAGTTACTCAAGGGGATGCAGATAGTTCTGTATTCTTTTCTCCAGTATGGGTGGGGTTTCATGATGGTACTTTTAACCCTTTTGATGAAGGTGAAGCTGCTAGTGAAGCTATAGAAAGGGTAGCTGAAGATGCTATATTTGCACCAACAGATGATTTCCCAGTAACTATATCTACTGAATTTGCCGATAGTGAAACTGGTTCTACTGCTGGGGTAATCCCATCAAGCTCTGGCGAAGGTTTTACTCTGGGAAGTCTAGGTGTTGCAGCATTTGAAGTAGATGAAACTCAGGGCAGATACTTGAGTTATGCTTCCATGATATTGCCTAGTAATGATGCTTTCATTGCTAATGAAAATCCTACGCGAGACAATTTAGAGATTTTTAGTGAGGATGGAAGTTTCTTAGGAACTGATTTTACTGTTACTGGAGCTCGAGTCTGGGATGCAGGAACAGAAGTAAATGATGAAATTCCTGCAAATACAGCAGCATTAGGTCAGGAAGCACCCGATACAGGTGACGATGAAAATGGTACAGTTCAATTCCACCCTGGCTTTATTGGTAGTGAAAGAGAAGGCAGCGATGAAGTAGGAGGTATTTTAGACGCACGCGAAGATGCAGATTTCACAACAGAAAATGACGGAGCAGATTTTGGAATAGCTCGCATCACTGTTTTACAAGATATTGTTGGTGATGCTGAGGATAACCCTATTAGCGGAACTGCTCTACCCGATAGTATCTTCGGTCTTGCAGGTAACGATACTTTAAATGGTCTTGATGGCAGAGACTGGGTAGTTGGTGGTGCTGGTGATGACTTGATCAGAGGTGGTGATGGTGACGATATTTTAGAAGGTCGCCCTGGGTTCGATCGCTTACTTGGTGGTGATGGTGATGATATATTGAGAGGTGGTCAAGGTCGCGATCGTCTCAATGGTGGTGCTGGCAACGATACTCTTATGGGTGGTGCTAGTATTGACTTCTTCATCTTTAACACTAATGACACATTTGATACGGAGGATGTTGGAGTAGATACAATTAAAGATTTCAATACAGATCAAGACTTTATTCTTCTCGATCGGTCTACTTTTGCTGCTATTACAAGTGACTCAAGTAGCAGAGCTAACCCAGGATTTAGTGTTTCCAGTGAATTTGCTCTAGTTGCCACAGATGCTGCCGCTGCTACTTCAGATGCTTTGATTGTTCACAGTATAGAAAGTGGAAATTTGTATTATAATCCAAATGGTGCTACAGCAGATTTTGGTAACGGTGGTCTGTTTGCTAATGTAACTCCTGCATTAGAAGGAGATAACTTTATTCTGCGTTAGTGCTGCTTGAGTAAAAGTTAGGCATTTGTTGGGGGTGGGTTTAGGCAAAAGCAACAACAAGCAAAACCTTTCAACCCCAACCCCTAGCTCTAATATGAAACCTGGTTTCTTGGGGTAAAATTATTCGCGCCATTTTGGTACTGAGAAACCAGGTTGTTTAACACTACTAGCGCGTCTAGACTAAAATTGTGGGTAAAACCTAACCCCCCAACCCCCTTCCCTGCAAGGGAAGGGGGGGAATATTCTCCCCTCTCGGAGCAGGAAAGGGGTTGGGGGAGAGGTCTCCATGAACTCAAACTTACCCACATTTTCAAGGTAGACGCGCTAGTACATTAACGAAGTCAGAAGTCAGAAGTCAGAAGCGAGTGTGTAATTCTGAGGTCTCCTCAGAATGTAAGACACACTCAAGACAGTGATTTTTGTAACGGGGATTTAAGCCCCGCTCCAAAAATATTTCGCCTTAAAAGGCGGGGTTTTAGACCCATATTATTTTGATAACTAATTACCTAGAATTGATATCACTAATCTTTCCAACATTTCTCTGTGTTTTGAGACAGGAGCAAGAGTATTTGCCGCTATCATCCCACTAACTGCCACTGCAGGTAAACCAATACCAGGAAAAGTAGAATCACCACAACATAACAACCCTGGTAATGGCGTATTCGGTCCAGGAAACAACCCCTCCCCAGCACGAATTGCCGGACCATAGGACCCCTGGTGACGGCGAAGAAAGCGTTCGTGAGTTAGGGGAGTCCCCACCAATTTCACTTCACAACGGGAACGCACATCAGGTATTATTCGCTCTAACCCTTGCCACATAACCTCAGCTCTTTGTTGCTTTGCCCAAGCATATTCCTGACTCTTTCTATCCATACCCTGCCATAATTGATATGGTTCGTTTCCAGGAGTATAAACATGAATAACGTGCTTTCCTGGGGGTGCAAGAGTAGAGTCTATTAATGATGGAATAGATACTAATACAACGTTTTGGGGTGCATCTATTTTATCCCAATTATTGACAATAATATGATGACACGCCAGATCGGGTTTAATATCTGTGGCATCAATACCCAAATGTAAGTGCATGAAACTGTTACATTCTGGTGTTGCTTGTCGTTGTTCCCGAAAAGATTTTGACACTGTACCCTCTGGCAGTAATTTCAAAGTATCCCAGACAGAAGCATTTGAAATTACTGCTTGCTTTGCCCGAATTTCTTCTCCATTCCACAACAAAACACCAACAGCACGCCCACCTTTAACTACCACCTCTTGCACATGAGCATTCAACATTAATTGACCGCCGTGACGTTGTAACCCCCGCACCAAAGCATCAACTATTGCTCCACTACCACCAATAGGATAGTCAAGTACAACTCCCGGTCGATACCATTCAGCAAACATAAATGCAACTTCAGCAGCAATAGTACCATTTGCAGGCAAACCTGAAAGTAGGAAGCAAAGTAAATCAAGCCAATTTCGGATAAAAGGATCTGTGACAACCCCTTCAATAATTTGGGAAAACGCTCCCGTTAACTTAGCAACATTAAAAATATGTTTTGCCATAGTAGGTAGAAACTGCCCCATTGTCATTATTGCTCCTAGGTCAAAACGGAGGGAAGCAGGAGGAATAGCGATCGCTGCTTCTGCCAATGGCGCCATAACTTTTTGGAGTTTACGCCATTCTGCCACAGCACCCTCACCTCTCAACCATTGGAGAATATCACAAAATTGGTCTGCACCCACTGATGTATCAAATTTGCCCTCTGGTAAACAACAACCCCAAGTGTCATAAGTTACGCAGGGTACTTCCTCGCCGATAGCATCCAAAACTTGTGCTAGTGGGTTAGTAGAAGGGCGATAGGAAAGACCGGAATGTAAAGATGGTCCCGAATCAAACTTGAATCCCTGATATTCAAAACTATGGGCAGCACCTCCAGGAATAGAATGACTTTCGCAAACTATGACATCAAAACCATAGTGTGCTAGTAAAGCGGCACAACTTAAACCACCAATTCCACTACCAATTACAATTACATCTGTTTGAGACATTTTATTTGTTTAATTAGTTAATTTAGCAATTTATCTAAAAGGATAGCATTCAATAATTAATAATTAACAATTAATAATTAATAATTACCTCTTCTGTAATAGAAGGATTGTTTAAAAGGAAATTTTTTTCTTCTCTTGGTTGATTGGATCTGGCGAGGAAACCTCGCCATCCCTCAACCGCTTTTTTCTCCTTAAAAGGAGAGGCTTTAAACCTTAATTTTCCCGTAAAAATAAATTAGGTTATACCAAATCAGGTTTAAAAAGACCAGTTTTCAGTAAACCGAAAAAACCCTGTAGAGACCTTGCATGCAAGGTCTCTACAGGGCGAGATATAACGGGTGTATCTATACCAGATTTGGTATTAGGAGTCGTTTCAACAATTAATAATTAATAATTAATAATTAATAATTACCTCTCCTTGAAAAGGAGAGGATTGACTAATCATGAAAATTTTTTCTTCTCTTGGTCGATTGGAGGCAAGCGTTTTCGGCTAAGAGCCGACATGAAACGCTGCGCGACATGAAAAGCGTTTCGCTTCGCGACATGAAACGCGGCTCTGCAAGAGCGGGAGACCTCGCCATCCCATCCTACGGACTGCTCCGCAAACGACCGCTTGTTTCTCCTTTAAAGGAGAGGCTTTAAACCTTAAT
>NZ_JBNHEP010000131.1:0-3851 GCF_050015995.1 Dapis brunnea BLCC-M229
CATAATATCTACTATATGTAGCGCTACCCAAATAAGGCACAGACATTTATTTATAAATGCTCAAACTCAGTCGTGGGTATTCGTGCATGGTAATTGTCAGGATATACATTTTTGAATTTCTCCCAAACTCCCCATCTCCCCATCTCCCACACTGCCCATCTGCCCTTTCCTACTTTGTAGCACCACAAAGTATCTTTCGAGTTCCAAACACTACATATACTAATACGTTACAGTTTTTATTAGTAATATCTACTATATGTAGCGCTACCAAAATAGGGTACAGACATTTATAAATGCTCGAACTCACTCTTGTATTACTTCAGATTTCCGACTTTGTAGCACCACAAAGTATCTTTTGAGTTCCAAAGACTACATATACTAATACGTTATAGTTTTTATTCATAATATCTACTATATGCAGCGTACCCAAATAGGGCACAGACATTTATAAATGCTCGAACTCACTCCTATATTACTTCTGACTTCTAACTTCTAACTTCTGACTTTATAAACCCCCCATTCAGTAATTTATGAATTTTGCTTAGGTCTATAATTAGCAACTGACTCCACCAATCCCAGAGCAATAAAATTACTCAACAAAGCCGATCGCCCATAACTAAGTAAAGGTAGTGGGATACCAGTCACAGGAGCCAAACCAATATTCATACCAATATTCACAAAAACTTGGAATATTAACATTGATAATACTCCAATAGCTATGAGAGAACCAAAATTATCTTGAGCAGTCTGAGCAATAATCACCAATCGCATACAAATAAACCAAAAAGCCAAGAGTACGAGAAGACAACCAATAAAACCCAATTCTTCACCGATAGCTGAGAAGATAAAATCTGTATGCTGTTCCGGGATAAAGTTCAATTGAGTTTGAGTACCTTGATATAATCCCCTACCAAAAAGTTGTCCAGAGCCAATAGCAATGCGAGATTGGATCAGATGATATCCTGTACCTAAAGGGTCTTGTTCTGGATTAAGAAATCCTGTTAATCGGTCTTTTTGATAGTCTTTCAACAAATCCCATAATATTTGCCCAAGGTTTCCAGATAGAATATTAATCCCCGCAACTACTGGAAACCATAACCAACCCCAAGGCAAACTCCGCCAAGCGATTAATGCCATCAAAGTTATCCAGGCAACCCAAGCAGGAAAATAAATGCTGTAAAGGATAGCTGAGAAAATGGGAGAGACAAGTAATATTAACCAACCAAGATTAACATTACCCCAGTAAAGCATTCCCATAGTAATTGCAGCAAATATTAAGGAAGTGCCGAGATTGGGTTCTAAAAAAACTAATAACCAAGGTACTGCTGTAATTATCAGAACTTTAAAAAAGTCGAATAGCTTTACTCTAGTCATAGAAGAAAGTATTGCTGCCAAGGTAATAATTACCCCAACCTTGGCAAACTCTGATGGTTGAACATGGAAGCCAGCAACATTAATCCATCTTTGCGCCCCTAAGGCTGAAGTACCAATGATTTGTACCGCTATCAAAGAGATATTGGTCAAAATGTAAATTACCCATTTCCAGTTAACTAAGAATTCATAACGACAACGAGCAATAATTAAGGCCAAAATTAAGCCGACTCCTCCTGTGAGCCAATGCTGCCACCAATCTGTTAGCCCCTGGTTTCTTTCCACGCTTTGGATCATAACTCCACCAAAGATAGTCATTCCTATATAAACCAATAGCAGAGACCAATCTATATTTCGCCAGTTTGAAAGTGGGGATTTTCGGCGATTTCTTAAAACTAATTTCTGTGTCATATTTTAACGTTCGGATAATTTAGACTTTAGAATATTCTTGATAGTTAATACATCTACTTAAGTCGAATCTCTGCATAAATTGAATTTTTATTAGGACTTACGCACAGACCACAGATATAGCGTCAAAAACTATAACGTTATAGTTTTTGAACTCTATACATAGTAGCTTTGCGTAAGCCCTGTTTATTTGACAACTGAATAACTTATACTTGACTTCTGACTCTTGACTTCTGACTCCTAACTTCCAGCCTACTCAGCATCTCTATCAGGAGAAAACTGTTAATGAAAACCGCTACAAGGTCACAAATCTTAAACCTCAAGTTACTAAAGGAACCGCCCGAACTTAAAAAGTCCGGGCGGATTGTGGTGTGAGGAGTGAACGGAAACATAATATCTCCGCTATCTCTATTGTGACATTTCCTTTCAGATAATTCCAGGATAATTGATAAATTTAAAAACTACTTCACAAATTTTGTCAAGGGTATGAGATATCTTGAGCTTTCTTAAGTAAGTAAATCTACTTACCCATTCCCAATTTTTGGGCTTTTTGATAAACTTTACCCTCAGTTAATAAGGAAGGAGCAATTACAACCTCAACCTGCTGCATTTCCTTCAAATCCTTAGCACCCAAAGTTCCCATGCTAGTCTTGAGAGCACCCAACAAATTATGAGTACCATCGTCCAATTGTGCTGGGCCACACATAATTTGCTTTATGGTTCCAGTTGTACCTACCTGAATCCGAGTGCCACGAGGCAATACTGGACTAGGAGTAGCCATGCCCCAATGATAACCACGTCCAGGAGCTTCAGCTGCCCTGGCCACGGGTGAACCAATCATCACACTATCAGCACCACAAGCAATACATTTACAAATATCACCACCAGTAATCAAACCCCCATCAGCAATAACCGGCACATAATTCCCTGTTTGTTGGTAATAATCATCTCGTGCTGCAGCACAGTCTGCTACTGCTGTTGCTTGGGGAACTCCAACACCTAAAACACCGCGAGATGTACAAGCTGCACCTGGGCCAATACCTACTAGCACTCCTGCGGCTCCTGCTTTCATCAAATTTAAAGCTACTTCATAAGTAACACAGTTACCCAAAATTACAGGCATAGGCATTTCTTGACAAAATTGAACCAAGTCAAGAGTTGGTACTGATTCAGATGAGAGAAATGCAGTTGAAACAACTGTTGCCTGAACAAAAAATAAGTCTGCACCAGCATCAGCAACTACTTTCCCATATTTCATTGCTCCCGCAGGAGTTAAACTTACTGCTGCAATAGCACCTTGGCTTTTTATTTCCTTAATTCTCTGAGAAATTAATTCTGGTTGGATCGAGGTTGCATAAAGTTCCTGCATCAGAGTCACAAATTCATCTTTACCAACAGACCTAATTTTTTCTAAGATTGGCTCTGGGTCAGCATAACGAGTTTGAATACCTTCTAGGTTGAGAACTCCCATGGCCCCTAAGTTTGATAGGAGAATAGCCATTTGGACATCAACTACTCCGTCCATTGCACTAGCAATAATGGGAATTTCTTTTTCAATACCACCAATGCTCCATCTAGTGTCTGCTAAATTTGGATCGAGTGTACGTTGCCCAGGAACTAAGGCAATTTCATCGATTCCGTAAGCTCTACGAGCTGTTTTTCCACGTCCAATAATTATATCCACTGCTTTTACCAACTCCCAAGACCATTTTAGTTAGGGTATCAAATTAAGAGGAGCATTGGTCATTTCAATTATCAGTTAGCCTCTTGGGTCGTAACTGCGTTTTTCATGTCGCGTAGCGAAACAGTTATCAGTACCTCCAGTACATAGTTATGCTTTACCGAAAAATTGTGGTCACTAGCCTCCCCTTGGATAGGGGATAAAAAGCGGTCGATCTTCGGAGCTTGGAGTAGTGGACCAACACACCTTAAATGGGGTGATGGGATGATGGGGGGATGAGGTGCGAGACGAAAAAAGTGCTCTGCACAGTTTTAGCTGTGTCAGTCTACTACTCAACTGATTTTCACGCTTATTGATGTTTGATTCATCTATTGGACAATAGTTAGGGCTG
>NZ_JBNHEP010000132.1:0-9196 GCF_050015995.1 Dapis brunnea BLCC-M229
TTCAGCATCGACTTCCAGACCTAGGTGCTTGAGAAAATGAATCTACTATTTCCCTCTCCGTAAATGAACCACATTAAAAAACGATCGCCAAGTAGGGACGTTGCATGCAATATCCCTATTTTGTAGTCTGTTCTAAACCATATATTATTAGTTTTGTCCTGATGACTATGTTATCGTAAACAAATAAATTTCTTTTCATATTTAAACTATGAAACTAGAACCGTCGCAAATTAAAAAACTCGAACAGTTTCTGGAAAGAATTAAAAATGATACCTATCCCGAACCTCCAACCCGACTTCATAGTCAAATAACTCAACAAATGTTTGATGTATGTTTTAAACAAATCTCTTTACCAACCGCAGCAAAAATATTAGATATTGGTTGTGGTCAAGGTGTGGCTTTGGAGATATTTAAAAAACATGGTTTTACGCCAATTGGAATTACTTTAAATGAGGAAGATGTAGCTATTTGCCAACAAAAAGGTTATCAAGTTTATCAAATGGATCAATCATTTCTATAATTTCCAGATCACCATTTTGATTTTGTTTGGTGCAGACATTGTTTAGAGCATAGTATTTTCCCATATTTTACTTTGCAGGAAATTTCTAGAGTTATTAAACCTGAAGGTTATTTATATATAGAAGTACCTGCTCCCGATACTAGCTGTAAACATCAAACCAATAAAAATCACTATAGTGTATTGGGTAAAAGTATGTGGCTATATTTAATTAAAAGAAGTGGATTTGAGATTTTACAAGTATTAGATATTAACTTTAATGTGCCTGCTGGTCCTGATATTTATTGGGCAATAATTCAGAAGAAAAATAGTTCTACTATAATTTCCTAAAATTTTTTCAAAACTATCAATATTAACTGGCAATCTAATTCTGATAATCAAGAAATTAAGCTTTCTCTAGACTCTAATAAATTTACCCAAAAACTTATGCTTGACTGTTTTAAAAAAGGGCACGCTTATGAGTCAGAAATTTTTCAATTAATTTGTCGGTTCCTAGGAAGAAATGATTCTTTTATTGATATTGGCGCTCATATTGGATATTATTCGATTTTGGCTGCCAAGATAGTGGGAAGTCAAGGGAAAGTATTTGCTTTTGAACCAGAATTATCAAATTATCAAAAAATCTTAGAAAATATCAATCTTAATCATCTAAATAACATCAAACTATTTAACCTCGCTGTAGGTTCAGAAACTAAGCAAACACAAATATTTTTTAATCAGGATAATGATGGCGGTCATGCTCTGTGGGATGTAGTTCATTAATTGATAATGGATAATTGATAATTACCTCGGGTTTTAACCGTTACGGAATTGAATATAAGGAATATTTTCTTTTTTCAAGGGGAGATTGGAAGCTAGCGTTTCGCTACGCGACATGAAACGCGTTTGCGGAGCATGACCTAGGATAGCGTCCCGGAGGGAAAGGAGACCTCGCCATCCCATCCTACGGACTGCTCCGCTTTCCGACCGCTCTCTTGGTCGATTGGATATGCCGAGGTCTCCTCGGCATCCCATCCTAAGGTCATGCTCCGCAAACGACCGCTTTTTCCCCTATCCAAGGGGAGGCTTCAAGGCGCGAATTATTTAATTATTAATTCTTGAATTACCTATTTGTAAACATCCATTCAATCAAAAAAGTTTAAATAATCAAACAATGCAAAATACACAACTATCCACACTAGATAATATTCTCAGCCAAGCTGGAAACATTACTAATTTAAAAATGATAAAAATTGATATCGAAGGAGCTTTCATTAATGGATAATGCATAATTACCTCTCCATAAAAAGGAGAGGATTGACGCTCAAGGAAAAAATTTATTTCTCGCGGGGAGATTGGATATGGTTAGGTAACCCATCCATCCCATCCTAACGGACTACTCCGCAAACAACCGCTCTCTTGGTTGATTGGATATACCGAGGAGACCTCGGCATCCCTAAACCGCTTTTTCCCCTTTATTGGGGAGGCTTTCAATCTGAATTATTTAATTATTTAATTATTCTATACAGTGCAAAGTTCTTGGAATAACTATTGCTAGCTAAGGCTTTCAGGGATCTCAAGGTTAGAAACTCGCCATTTAAAACTGTAGGTGCTCTAAGCCTTTTCCAGTAATACTTTCAGTCTTGAAAGGAAATCGTTTTTCATAAGAACTTTGTACTCTCCAGTAATTATTAATTATTCGGTAAATACAATTGGTAAATATGATGTTCCATACATTATTTGTGAGATTAATAGATTTGGTTTAAAACAAATGGGAACTAATGAAACTGAACTCCGGGAATTTATGAATTCTTTGGAGTATGAAACTTATTTGGTTACTTCAAATAGCAGTAACCAGTTAGTGAAGTTACCCGTTGGCAAGTATTATCAAACATCTCATGTTTTTAATGTTCTATTTACCAGAGAAAATTTTATATCTCCTGTAGGGAGTAAGGAGATAAGAGGAAATAAATTTCTTCCCGTTATTTGATTTTTATATCCACCGAAGACGAGGACGAGCATTAAACTTTGATGAGTTCTGTTTATAAACTTCGTTTGCTGCTAAAAAATTCTTCCAATTTTTATCTAAAATCATCAATATTTTTTGAGAGACTTTAGCTAGCATTGCTTTATAGTCTGGTTGAGTAGAGAGTGTTTTTTGTGGGTCATAGTAGGATAGATTTGTCTTTTCAAAGACCCAAGACTGACGAACTAAATAATTAGTATAAGTTTAAGAGATTTTTAGACAAGAAATACAGTCGGTCAATTTCAGGATAAAACCGATGTGTTGGTTGAATAATATGTCTCTCAACTAATCTCATAAATCAAGGAGCTAAAATTATATTAGGATTCGAGAATTTATGAATCTTTAATTATGGTTATTTAGCCTTTAATTTTCAGCTAACGCCGATTATACAATTAAAAATCACGATCGATAGTTATTAAATTTTGTCAAATATTTAGTAGCTATTTTGTACAAATTAACGAAGATATTTCACATTGTTTGACTATATATGACTATATTTATGTACAACGTTTATTATACCTTTTTTCTGACTTCTGACTTTTGAGGACTGTACGTCTCCAATCCGACAACTCCCCTACCTGACCCCTCCCAAAAAAGAACGTAATACCTCTTGATGAATCAGCGATCGCTCCCGAAAAAAATCTATTCTATCTCGCAACAAACCTTCCCCATTTGCATAATTCTCAATCCAAACTTTACTAATTAAATTTGCATCTTCTGGCAATTCCGATAACTCCCATCCAGGGATTTCCAAATCAATCATTAACTGACTAACTTTCGGATCGTAACTAATAGCAAAACAACGACATTCTTCGGCAGCTCCCATAATTAAACTGTGGAAACGCATACCTATTACCATCTCCACTCCTCGAAAAATCCCCTTCAAAACTCTAGGGTCTTCTATAGTTAAAACCTTACTATCATCAGGCAATCTTTGATGAACAAATTCGGCAATTTTTAAATCTTTCATCGGTTGAAAAGGCAACAACAAAATAAACGCTTGAGTTGCCTTTTGAAAAGAAATTAAAGCTTGAGTTAAAGTTGCTAAACGAGAGGAAGTAAGTTGGGGATGAGGTCTCAAACTTACCGCTACTCTAGGTGCAGGTAAATCCCAAAGACCAGGGACAGGGAAAGTCTCTAAAGCCCAAACCGGGTCAGGAGCTAAAGTAAAAGGAATCTTCCACTTAGCAACTATTCCTGCTGAACCTGCATCCCTGACACTAACAACATTGCAACCCTTAAAACACTGTCTTGCTAAAAATTGGGTAGTTTTATGACTTAAAGGCCCAATTCCTTGTGCCCAAGCAACAGTTTTTAAACCAATTTTTTGAGCAATTCCCATTAATCCAGCATAATAAAAAGGACTAGCAATACTCGTAGCATCTTGAATTAGACTTCCACCACCCCAAATAAATATATCTGAACGTCTCATAGCCTCAAGAATCGTAAAAGTATTCAGGCGATCGCCCACTTCAACCCCGTAGCGTTTTTTAGTTTCGGAGGGGTTGCCAGACAAAACATAAGGTTGAATATTATCGGGCAACATCTGTAATAAAGATGCTAATAATGCCTCATCCCCACCATTTCCTTTTCCGTAGTAACCACATAAAATTGCTCGCATTTGTTTGAGTTATTTCCTATTTTAATAGGACTTACGCAGAGACCATTTATGTAGTGTTAAAAACTATAGCGCTACAGTTTTTACACTCTATATATAGTACCCCTGCGTAAGTCCTGTTTAATTTAACTAGGATTTACATAGAAACCGGGTTTATCGACCAAGTTTAGTGATTTGAACAACCTAGGACAATAAACCTGGTTTCTTGTTTTAGGTTCGTAAGTCCTGTTAAAGTTATAGAATACCGAAGTTAAGACCTAAAAATTCAGATTTTTTAAATATGCACGCTTTATCAATTCCTACTTGGATTATTCATATTTCTAGCGTTATTGAATGGGTAGCTGCCATCTGGTTTATTTCGATTTATGGAAATATTACCCACAACCGTGTTTGGTATGGTCTATCTTTTGCTATGTTACCTGCATTAGTTAGTGCTATGTGTGCTTGTACTTGGCATTATTTTGATAATGACCCTAATTTAGAATGGTTGGTTACTCTTCAAGCATCGATGACTTTATTGGGGAACTTTACCCTATTAGCTGCTGCTTGGTGGATATTTTCTGAAAGTAAAAAGGGAGTAGAGAATAGGTAGGGAAATTTACTTTTTATTTGATTTTCCTGCAACTGCAAAATTCAAGTCTTCTCTAACTACAACAACAATTAATGTAGCAACATTTTTTGAAAGTGGAAAGTTCACAAACAAAATTAATTACACATCCTATTAACTCCCAGTTACGTGTTAAGTGTTAAGTGTTCCCTCTCTCAACATTTTTTGAAAGTGGAAAGTTCACAAAACAAAATTAATTACACATCCTATTAGCTCCCAGTTAATTGTTAAGTGTTAAGTGTTCCCTCTCCCAAAATTTTTTGAAAGTGGAAAGTTCACAAACAAAATTAATTACACATCCTATTAGCTCCCAGTTAATTGTTCCCTCTCTCAACTAAGAAATTCCTAAAAGCACAATTACTTCTAAAAAAATGATTTCTAAAGATACTTTATTCGCTCTTTCTTTATTTCCCTATTTAGGTTTTATTTGGTTTCTAACTCGTTCGGATCAAGTACCCCGTTTAGCCTTAATTGGATTTTATGGCACTTTAGTATTTGTGGGTGTAACTATTCCTGCTGGAATTTATGCTAAACAAGTTTATGCTGAAGCTTTAGCAAATATTGATTGGTTACATGGAAGTGCTGAAGTATTTTTGACTCTATCTAATATTTTGGTAGTGCTAGGTTTTAGAGAAGCTGTTTTAAAAAATAAAGAAAGAATAAGGAATAAGGAAGAAGGGTAAACTAATTTTTAAAGAAGGAAAAAGGAATAAAAAAGAAGGAAAAAGTAAAATTTGTAGGGTGCGTATTTACGGCTTATATTCAGACTATGAAATGGATTTAGCAATCCATCTAACGCACCATTAAATATATGTGAATATATGCCGATTCACTACGATAAAATATCACAACCTATTTAGAATTACTATAGAAGTAAGGAACCCTATAGCTATTGTTACTTTCAACTATTTTTTGTTAGCAATTATATAGCAATTAGGAATCAGATGTGAGAATCAAAGTGTTCCTTAAAAGGTATAGAATAGAGCAGTTATCATATTCATATATATTCATTTTTGTCTTCTTCTCTGTTCTCTATTCCCTGTACCCTGCTCCCTAATTGCTATAGAAATGATCGACAAGGAAAAACTTCATGAATTCCCAAAATTATCGTCTAATTACTATTCCTATCAGCCATTTCTCTGAAAAAGCTCGTTGGGCATTAGACAGACTAAATATTCCTTATACAGAAGAACCCCATGTTCCTGTATTTCATCGATTTGCTACTATGAAATATGATGGTAATAGTGTTCCAGTTTTAGCTACAGAAAATCATGGTAATCTTGTTGATTCAACTGATATTTTGCATTACCTGAATGGCATAGCACCAGTAGATAAAAAATTATATCCAGAGATTCCAGAATTACGGAAAGAAGTTGAAGAACTAGAAGATTTATTTGATGAAAAATTAGCTGTTGCTGTGAGAAGTTGGGGATATTTTTATAAGGTAAAAGATCGCCAAGCTATGCGTAGAGGTTGGTGTACAAATACTCCTTGGTTTGAACAGATTGGATTTACAATTCTTTTTCCTTTCCTCTCAAACCTGTTAAATAAAAAATTTAAGCTAACAGCAGAAAATGCGGCAAAGTCTCTGGCAGAAATTCAGGAAGTTTTTGATTTAGTTGGTAAACAATTATCTGATGGTCGTTCCTTTTTAGTAGGAGATAATTTTTCCGCAGCAGATTTAACTTTTGCTGCCCTATCTGCTCCTGTTTTAATGCCACCGGAACATTTTCTTAAACCTCAAAAACTCTCACAACTTCCCTCAGAAATGGCAACAGTAATTCTTGAATTACAAACAACTCCCGCCGGAAATTATGGCTTGCGTTTATATCGAGAAGAACGTTATTTCAGTTAACAGTTAACAGTACATTTTATGTTTCTACATAAAATCCTAAGTTCATAAGCAAAATTAATTGCATATCCTGTTGACTCCCTATTCCCTATTCCCTCTATCAAGTAGGAAATTAATTTGGCAAAACTACTTACAGCAGTTTCGGAGTTAGTGAGGTACAAATTTTTAGTTTTTAGGACTTTAGGCAACAGCTAACAGGCAACAGAGAATTAGTCAAGTATACCTCATCATCCTAAAAAGTGCTGTAATTTTCTACCTCTTTAAGATGTTAATTTTTCCTCTCATTAAAATCTTCCATAATGATTATAAGAATCCAAAGATAGATTATAAAATTTTATAGTAGGGATGTGCTTGCTAAACCCTAGCAAAAATGGGATTTGGAAACCAAAACCCTACAACTTTTTTCATAAATCATTTCATAATGAATCTCTTCTTATTTTTGCAACTAATTACCAAAGTATTTGTCTATAGCTATTCAGGATTAATTTTAATTTACTTGATACTCCGACTAATATTTTGGGATAAATTCTGGCTAATAGCTTTAATTGGAAATTTTATCCCCTTAATTCTTTTACCAATATTAATCCTGCCACTCCCCGCATTTTTCATAATCAAAAAACGTTGGTTTTTTATACTTTCATCTATTGCTTGTCTGCTGCTTATTGGTTGGCTAGATACACAATATTTTTCTCCTCAACCTATTTCTGCAGCAAATACTCAACCCCTCAAAATTTTCTCCTTAAATAATAGCTGGCATAAGACTCAAACCAAAACCCTAGTAGAAATAATAAAACGAGAAAAACCAGACATAGTATTTTTACAAGAAATTACCAGAAACCACATTAGAAAATCCTTTCCTAAATTAAAAGCTGACTATCCTTATCAAACTTCAGAAGATATTAAAGGTTATAGAGCAGCAATTCTCAGCAGATATCCCATAGAATTTAACGAAAATCTACACTTAGCAGATCATTCAGAAGTTCAACAACGCGCTCTTATTAAGATTCAACAACAGCTAATAGTTGTCTACAATATTCAAACCATTTCACCATGGATTAGACTCCGGAAAATTTTACCATTTTTGACAATTCCAGTTTATGAATTTTCTCAGCGATCGGCAGAAATTCAAGACTTAATAGAACGACTAAAAAAAGAAACTTTGCCTGTTGTTGTGGCGGGTGATTTTAATATGAGCGAACAATCTCAGGATTACTATTATTTAAGACAAGTATTAACAGATTCTTGGAGAGTATCAGGAATGGGTTTAGGTTTAACTTGGCCTGCGGGTTGGAATCTTGATTTTTTAATTCCAAACTCTACCTGGAAATTAGATTATCCTTTGTTTAGAATTGACTATATTTGGTATTCAAATCATTGGGTTTCTAAATCTGCTGAAGTTTTGCCATCTACAGGTTCAGATCATTTGCCTTTAATGGCGGAATTGGTGTTAAGTAAACAGTAAAATTATCATGCTTTGTAATTGGTTATGCGTACAAGGTTTAACTATTCTCACAACTAATATTTTATTAGTAGGGTTAGCCGAAAATATTACCCCACCATTCTGAAATATAGTTCCACAGAATACGGTTCAAAAGTGTGAGAATTGAACCTACAATAACAGTTGTTAACCAAAAATTTTTCCTACCACTAATCTTACTAAAATATTCGTTTCGTTCCTTATTTGATACTTCTGTAAAAAGAATAAAACGATAAGTCGGTAATTTTATTAACCTAAGAATAAATTGAGCTAGTAAAAGAGAGGTAAACAAAGAAAATAAACTAAGAGGAAATAATATAATATCCTGTTTTGAATCTATTACTTTGCAGGTATTAAAAAAATCAATAAGAAAGTCTAATTTTTTTCCAGGTGGTACATTTTCTCCTAAAAAATGACCTATTTTATCTGAAAAGTTCCAACAACTTATTAAACTTTCCCGTGAATATATCCACAAGAATATAAGAGATAATAAAAAGCCAAGAATCAAAGAAGGAATTTGAAGCATTATAGGGTTTTCCATAGCCTTTCGCCTGAAGCCAGCAAAAGGTAGATATGTTTTTACAAAACCTATAATGCAGTTACGGACAAGCTCGGCGATTTCAATTCCCCAGCCTTGATTAGTACATCTGATAGAATAACTAATTTTAGGTATTTGATCTACAAAGCCAACATCGAATATCTGAGAAATTGACTTCTTCTTTCTACTTTTTGATTTTGCCGAAGAGGGAGTACCTTCCTCTACAGAGGATACCGATATTTCCTGCCTCTCAGGAACTTTTTTATCATGGAATTCAACAAGGTAAACCCAAGTAAATATAAAGCCTGTACAAATCAAATTTTTTCGTTCTTTATATTCCAGAAAACTCTTAATACCACTAAATGAAAGTAAAGAGAAAAATTCCACCCTCCACCTCCAAGAGCTTCAGCAAATGAAATGACTCTTGCTCTATCCGCAATAAAAGGAGAAAAATTTCACCCTCCACCTCCAAGAGCTTCAACAAATGAAACAACTATTTCTCTATACGCAATAAAAGAGAAAAATTCCACCCTCCACCTCCAAGAGCTTCAACAAATGAAACAACTATTTCTCTATACGCAA
>NZ_JBNHEP010000132.1:9296-35954 GCF_050015995.1 Dapis brunnea BLCC-M229
TAAAAGAGAAAAATTTCACTCTCCACCTCCGGGAGCTTCAACAAATGAAACAACTATTTCTCTATACGCAATAGAAGAAGAAAAATCTCACCATCCGCCTCCGAGAGCTTCAGCAAATGAAACAACTATTTCTCTATACGCAATAAATAAATAATAAGGAGAAAAATTTCACCCTCCATCTCCGGGAGCTTCAGCAAATGAAATGACTCTTGCTCTATCCGCAATAAAAGAGAAAAATTCCATCATCCGCCTCCAAGAGCTTCCACAAATGAAATGACTATTGCTCTCTACGCAATAGAAGGAGAAAAATTTCACCCTCCACCTCCGGGAGCTTCAACAAATGAAACAACTATTTCTCTATCCGCAATAACGCAATAAGAAAAATTCCACCATCCACCTCCGGGAGCTTCAGCAAATGAAAAAAATCGCCACGCTAAACGATTTTCAGTTGTATCCTCACAAAAAGTGTGATAACATAAAAAGTAGCTGGGTTTACTCGCCTATATACATGATTTTTTATTCAACTAAAAATAATATTGTTTTTCAGCAATAGAACTCCGTTCCGCTTTTCGGCTGTCGCCGACATGAAAGACTGAGCAAGTGCGGCAGCTATATCGCGAACGCTATACAAAAGAAAATCAACCTCAAAGATATCAAATAGGTTCTATAGAATAGACCTCGCAATAATAGCCACAGACTTTTTTCGACTCAATACTTCTGACTTCTGCAGGGGTGATTCCCGAATCACCCTTACAAACTTCTGACTTCAAAAAACCCTACTGCCTCAATAGCTGCCTCCAGAGCGATCGCTACATGAGTCCAATGAGTCCCCCCCTGACAAAACACCACATAAGGTTCCCTCAAAGGTCCATCTGCCGAAAATTCCGAAGTAGAGCCATCAATAAAAGTCCCCCCCGCCATAACCAACTGACTTTCATATCCAGGCATCGGCGCCGGCACCGGATCTAAATAAGAACCCACAGGCGAATATTGCTGAATAGCTCGACAAAAAGCAATTAACTTCTTCGGGGAACCCAACTTCACCGCCTGAATAACATCCCGTCGTTTTTCCAGAGGCAAAGGATTAACCGGATAACCCAACTTATCAAAAACATAAGCCACCAAATGATTTCCCTTCATCGCCTCCCCTACCATTTGTGGTGCCAAAAACAGACCTTGAAACAACAACCTATTTTGCTCAAAAGTAGCCCCCCCACTACTACCAATACCAGGAGCAGTTAACCGACAAGTTGCAGCTTCCACCAAATCTGCTCTACCTGCCACATACCCCCCCGCCATAACAATTGTGCCACCAGGATTTTTAATTAAAGACCCCGCCATTAAATCCGCCCCCACCGCCGTCGGTTCCCGATCTTCAATAAACTCCCCATAACAGTTATCCACAAAACAAACCGTTTCCGGATTTTGTAGCTTAACAATCTTGACAATTTTCTCAATCTCTGAAATAGACAAACTAGCTCGCCAAGAATAACCACAAGAACGTTGAATCAAAGCCAGACGAGTCTTTTCCGTAATCGCAGATTCCAAACCCTGCCAATTTATCATCCCAGTTTTCGTCAGAGGTAACTCCCGGTAACTAACCCCAAATTCCTTCAGAGAACCTTGACCTTCCTCCCTTAGACCAATTACCTCCTCCAAAGTATCGTAAGGAGAACCCACAACCGACAACATTTCATCCCCCGGCCTTAGAATCCCAAACAAAGCACAGGCGATCGCATGGGTTCCCGAAACAAATTGGACTCTTACTGCTGCTGCCTCAGCCCCCATCACCTCAGCAAAAACCTTGTCCAAAGTCTCCCGCCCCAGATCGTCATGGCCATAACCACTCACCCCAGAAAAATGATGGACACCGACTCGATGATGACGAAAAGCATCTATAACCCGTCTGAGATTTTGCTTGACTGAACTATCAATTTCGGAAAATATGGGAAGTAGCTCTTGTTCTGCTGCTTGTACATATTCAATGCTATTCATAATTATTTCTTTATTTATTTATTTGTTTTATTTGTGATATCCTAAATAAAGTGTAAATTTTTGTTAATACTCAAATTCACAATAAAATCTAAATTTCCTTTGTCAACAAAGAATTAATTTAGATATCCAGGCATAAGCATTCAGCTTTTGAACGTAATAACTTACTAAGGTTAGCTGATGAATAATTTCATTTTCTCCGGAATACTGCGCAAACATAACTTTTAATTATCCTTGAAGATTAATTCCTCCTTCAGTGTGATAATGAATTAATAATTCATAGCTGTTAACGTAGTTCCTCAGCATGAGGCTAGCTGACGGCTGAATGCTTATATCTAGGCTGTATTTTTTTTTGAAACAAATTTCATCAAAAAGATATGACAATTTTGAGATAAACAACCTAAAGAAACAAAGCAGTGTTTGGTTTAATGTAAACATAGTAATTGACTTTTTGTATTAATCAAATTTTTAGAGTCAATTACCAACATTTAGAAATTTTACTATATTTATTTAGTATATTTATAGTACCTTTGTTTAAGAAAAATCATCCTGTATTATCACTCATGAATTTAAACTTAAACACTTAACAATACCCTGGATTTTGGTATAAGAATATTTTTTTACTTTCTGGTTTTGATTAATAGATTCAGCAGTTAATACCAAAATATTTTCCATATCCTATACACACATATAAACCTGCTTTGATTAAGCTAGCTTCTTTGGAGCTATTTAGTTCTTAACTTAGAGATTTTTTATGACGATTTCGACATCAGAAAAACTTTCGCTGGATTGGTCTATAGTCGCCTTTATGGCATTCCTCCATATTGGAGCCCTTTTTGTCTTAGTTCCTAGTAACTTTAGTTGGACTGCGGTTGCACTAGCAATATTTTTACATTGGCTCACAGGTGGTCTAGGTATTACTCTAGGGTTTCATCGTCTGGTAACACACCGTAGTTTTAAAACTCCTAAATGGCTAGAATACTTCTTGATTTTTTGTGGCACACTTGCTTGTGAAGGAGGAGTGTCTGATTGGGTAGGTTTACACCGTATTCATCATATACACTCAGATCATGAAAAAGACCCCCATGATTCTAATCGTGGCTTTTGGTGGAGTCACATGGGTTGGATGCTCCATGACTTACCAACTAAGTCTGAAGTGCCTCGTTATATAAAAGATATAGCAGACGATCCTGTTTACAAGTTTTTGCAAGCTAATTTTATTCCCATTCAAATTGCTTTTGGTATTTTGCTCTACCTTCTAGGAGGTTGGTCTTTTGTAGTTTGGGGTGTTTTTTTTAGGATAGTTGTTGTTTTTCACTGTACTTGGCTAGTTAATAGTGCCACTCATAAGTTTGGTTATCGTACCTATGAATCTGGTGATGCTTCTACTAACTGTTGGTGGGTGGCTGTATTAACTTATGGTGAAGGTTGGCATAATAACCATCATGCCTTTCAATATTCAGCACGTCATGGTTTGCAATGGTGGGAAATTGATACAACTTGGATAATGATTCAATTATTGCAAGCTTTTGGTTTAGCGACTGATGTGAAATTAGCAACAAAATAGTTTTGAGCTAATAGTTAATTATCCTAGGGTGCGTATTTACGACTAAAATTTAAGTTGTGAAAGCTATTGAGGAATTCGTCGTAACGCACCATTCTAGTTGTGTCACTCCAGTAGTTTCCCAGATAAAAATCTTGTTAACCATATTATTTTGGTAATAGGTAGTAGACATCTTTAGAAATTACATCAGCATTTTTCTACAATTTTCCTAGGGAGGTTTTATATAACCTTCCTATATTATTTTTCACGCCGATATGTAAATAATATTTTGATATCATGTTTAGCGAATCTTAGGCTTCAAAAAAAATTATAGGCGTTGGTAAATTATTGTATGATTTTTAGTAGTCAGTAGTCAATAGTCAGTAGTCAGTAGTTAGTAAGTAGATAGGTTTAATTATCCGCACAATAGCAATTGATTATTAACGCGTGGTGAAAACTTTTTGATAACTTACCGAAAAATTTTGGTTTAAAGCCTCCCCTTTTAAGGGGATAATAAATAAAAATTTTCATGATTAGTCAATCCTATCCGTTTTCAAGGAGGGGTAATTATTAATTATTCATTATTCATTATTCATTATTCATTATTAATTATTGAATTTAGGCTCTTTTTCAGATTTTTTGTTTTAATCTTTATTAATGCCTACCTACTTATTCAGTAGTTAAAACAGCTTTTTTCCTGGGTATCAATCTTAGTCCGAAAGGAATTTCATACCTTATTTTACCAACGCCAAATTATAATGTACATTTAGAGTTCTAAACATCTATCTATAGAACCAATTTAATATCTACGATATGATCGCGAGTGTGGGGAGTTTGGGAGGTGTGGGGAGAGGAGAAAGTTTAGGAGGATGAAGTCTTGGATGTATTGGAGGTGTAGATCTAGGTATTTTTCAACCTTTTTTTCCTATTGCCTAATTCCCACAGAAGATTCCACTGCTCAAAAATAAACATCTGTGAATATAGACATCTCCAAGAATCAAAAATCATGCTCCGGTATCCCACTATTATCATCAATTCTTTCCCCCTATTCCCTACTCCCTACTCCCTCTTTTCTGAAGATACCCTTACGGCTTCTATAAAATAAGGAAATAAATATGTCAGACGATAAGGAATAGTTAGTAAAAGTATAGTCAAATATAGACAGACTTGATTCCATTTCAGAAATTCCCTTCGCTTTTACTTTGAGAGATTAATTCTCCTGGGGTGAACTACGCACCTCTCTATCCCATAGCGGTTAAACCCATAAGGGAGATGCTTTTCGCAAAATGTTGTAAGAACCATTCACATCAGAGTTACAAAGAATTCCTCCATCGGTTCGATATAAACCTCGCTGTCTTGATGCAGTCGCTCATGGGGGAAACCACGGCAGTTGCTCATGGGGGGAACCCCCAAGACCGCACTGCCTCCCCAAGACCGCGCTGCATCGCTTAATTCTTTTTCCTGAAAACTGGGGTTTTTCAATTGTTTTTCCATAGACTGGGAGCGGATCTTCATTCAAAAAATTAGTAGCAGAGGTACAGGACTCTTCTTGAAAACCAAGGAAGTTGTCTTTGCGGTGCAGTGAGCATTTTTGTTAAGACCACAAGCAACAGTGTAGACATTTGCCACTGTAGTATGTGTAGAAAATGGACAGGTGGCCCTCTATTGGCAATTGAATGTGGGGATCAAGTTCGCTTTGAAGGCAGTGACAGTATATCTGTATTCAACTCTTCTGAATGGGCTAAACGTGGCTTTTGCAGCCAATGTGGCACTCATCTATTTTATCGACTGAAACAGAAAAAATACTATATGATTCCAGTTGGTTTGCTGGATCGCGACAGTAACTTAACCTTTGAACAGCAGATTTTTATTGATGAAAAACCATCCTTTTATTCTTTTGCAAACAAAACTAAGAACTTGACAAAGGCTGAAGTATTCGCGCAATATTCAGAATAAAAATATTCAGAATAAAAAAGTATCAGGACTTACGCAGAACCAGCTTTCTTCTTCCTTGCGCTGTCAAAATTAAGACATTTGAGTTGAAATTTTCATCAATCAAAATATAGGTAGGCGATATCTGTCTTCATCATCTTATTTAAAAACTAAGACGTTTGAGTTGAAATTTTCATCAATCAAAATGGAGGTAGGCGATATCTGTCTTGACCACTTTATCTAACTCATATCATGTCCGTTAGTATTAGAGCGTCTAAACAAGAGCGTTAATGTCTATAGGAAATTTAAGCCTCTTCCTTACTTCTTCCATCTGGTTACTTCTTAACTTCTAATTCATCCTTACTTCTTAACTTCTAATTCATCCTTCCTTCTTAACTTCTTAACTTCTTCCTTCCCACCTCAACTCTAATTCCCTTGAACAATATATTTAATCCTAGTAAAAGCTTCTAACCCAATCAAACCTTGAGCAAAATATTTTTGATTAGACATTCCCAAGAAAATACCATCTTTTTGATTTTGATAACGTGAAAATTTCGGAGATTTATTAATAAAAATACAAGCACTATTAACACCCAAAGCAAACTGACGACTTTCCTGATAAGATTCCGCTACTAAACAGTCAGCATGACCACTACTATAATTATTAATCCAGCTAATTCCTGAATCTATAGAATCAACAACTTTAAAAGCAACTATTTTACTCAAATAAGCCTGACTCCAATCTCTATCCTCCGTTAAAATCAAATCAGGAAACTCATCAACTAAAGCAGCATCTCCTCTAACTTCAAAACCATTTTCCTTCAAGCTATTCCAAAGTCTAACTACCACAGAAAAGTTATGCTTACTATCTATCAATACCTTTTCTATAGCATTAACTGGATCTGGCTTACTTTCATGGCTATCCAAAATCATCCAACGAACCATATCCAAACTACCACTAGCAGACCAGTATAAGTAACAATTACCCATTGCTACTTTCAAAACTGGTACACTTGCTACTTTTGCCACTCGCTCAACTAAACTATCTCGCCCATAAGGAATAACTAAATTTATATATCGGTCTTGAGTAAGCAACTTCTGAATAGAATTCTTGTCCGTATGGGGTAAAAATTCTATACATTCCACAGGTAAACCAACCTGCTTCAAAGCTAACCGTAATACTTTAGTAATTACTAAATTAGAATTATGAGCTTCACTCCCGCCCCTAATAATCAAACTATTTCCAGTTTGAATGGACATTCCAGCAGCGATCGCCACCAACTCTGGAAATGCCTCATAAATTAGAGCAATAACCCCCAAAGGAATACGTTGGCCATAACTCTGACTACGTTCTAATTGATATGAAGCATCAACTACTTGCCCTACTAAATCAGGCAAATCTCCAAGTCGTTGTAAAATTTGAACAGTAATTTGGAGTCGCTCTGGTGTCAATTTAAGCAATTCGACCATTGGCGCTGGAATAGGAATTGTCCGATTTGCTTCCAAATCCAGAGTATTAGCTTCTAAAATCTCATTTCTATGCTGTAAAATTGCTTCTGCCATTGCTTGTAAGGCCATAGAGCGTTCTAAAGCCTTAGTTTTAGCAAGTTCCAGAGAACCTTGATGAGCACGATGAATCACATTCATCGTTAAGTTAGCAGAATAATCTTTCCTATTCATAAGTTTAACTTTCCGCCGGGAGGTCCCGCGCTTTATCTATTGATTCAGCGTCCTATGGGAAAGGCGACGGCTCTTGAAGTTATGGTATAATAATTATCAATCAGCCAACCACTGACCATATTGAGAGTGAAAGTCAGGCACTTCCAAGACCTCCAAATTATGGGTATGTTCAATAATTATTAATTAACAATTAATAATTAATAATTACTTCTTCTGTAATAGAAGGATTGGTTCAAAGGAAATTTTTTTCTTCTCTTGGTCGATTGGATATGGCGAAGTCTCCTCGCCATCCCTCGACCGCTTTTTCTCCTTGAAAGGAGAGGCTTTAAACCTTAATTTTTCGGCAAGAACCTTTTAAAACTAAGGTTATGGGGTTTATCCCACTTAATATAACTAACGATGTTATTATTGGTGTCTGAGGAAAAATCTCAGCAGATAAATGCAACTATTGAACAATATCATAACCCGTACACAGGGACTCTAGGGAATCAAAAGTCTATATCCCGTCCGTCTATCGGAGGCTGTGGTAAAACAGTCTAGGCCAGAGGCGAAACCCTTAAGGGAAGCAACTAAGAACCCCAGGGCAAACGCATCTTATTTTGAAGTTCTGACAGGGCAAGAATTTTAGCTATTTGAGTATTTATACTTATTACTTCTATAAGCCTTAACGACAAAAGCTTCCAGAATTTAGATGCGTTTGCCCTGCTAAGAACCCTAAATGTAAGTTTAGTTAGTCAACGTTGTCACTCTTTGTACAACATCAGTAGCTCTCATCGTCTGTAAGCAAGCCAGACCATTAAGGCCGGAAGCATGGCCAAAAGCACTGCTACCAGTGCCCAAATAATTATATTAGAACCAGGAGAGTGTAAAGCTAAAGGTAGCCAAATCACTAAAGGTACTAAAATCATTACTACAGCTATTAGCAAGTAGTGAGCCTTCCAATTGGAATAAGTCCGGTACCACTGCTTACCTGTCCATCGCCAAGCAGGCTTATAGGAATAGTGAGTCGAGATTTGTTCAATAGTATCGCCACTTTCATTGACAACAAATATTTGCTGACAGCGGTTACAGCCAAAGGCATCTGTCAGGGCGATTGGAATTAAGCGGCCCCTACGCCGACATGGACAGGGGTACTCTCCATTCAAATCAATCTTTTGAGCTTTTTGAGGTCGCAAAGTAATCGTAGAACCGAAAGCGTTTATTGAAAAAAGATGATCTGAGACTCAGTATAGGTCTATTATGCTAATTCTATCTATTAGTGACGCTTTCGACACCAAATCAATACATAAGGTGATGGATTTCCTCACCTCACAATTAGGATTTTCTGCATTGGCACTTATCTAGGCACAAAGCTCACAACAGTACACCATTAGCAGACAATTTCCATTCCCCGCAGTTTACGGGTATTAATTGTAACCCTCTAATACCAATTTGAAAAAAGAATGTTACAAATGATTAGGATGGGTTGCTTTCTAAATATTAGCTAAGGATTAGATAATAAGCATTATACAAAAGATTATTAGTAAGCGGGTAACGCGATTCGAACGCGCGACATCAACCTTGGCAAGGTTGCGCTCTACCACTGAGCTATACCCGCAATATTTAACTAATATCTATGTTTTCACAACTAACTTTATTTGTCAACCCCTAAGCAGAATTTTTTTTGAGAATAAATCCTAGATTAGTTTTGTCATACTTCTGGAGAGAAGTCAGACTCTACAAAACTGTTAGATGTTATTGGTAATGATTGAGTTGTACCAGTAATATTATAATTATTTGATGAGGAATTTATACCACTATTGATTTGACGCATCAAACTTGCCATTTCTAAGGCATTCATGGCATATTCCCAGCCTTTATTACTTTTAATACCAGCCCTCTCTAGAGCTTGCTGCATAGTATCTGTGGTCAAAACTCCAAAAATTACAGGTACTCCTGTGTGAAATGCTGCTGCAGCAATTCCTTTAGATACTTCAGCAGCTACATAATCAAAGTGAGGAGTTTGGCCTTTAATTACAGCTCCTAAACAAATTACGGCATCGTAGCGATTACTCATGGCCAATTGACGTGCTACTAGAGGAATTTCAAAACAGCCTGGTATCCAAATATAATCGACTTGAGTCCCCTCTGGATTTGGATCGACGCCGTGGCGTTTCAAACAGTCTTGACAACCTTCGATCAGTTTGCCAGTAATTAAGTCATTGAAACGAGCAATTACAATAGCAAAGCGTAAAGAGTCAATTTGAGTAAATGTTCCCTCGAAAACTGTCATATTAGAATTTTTTTTAATGTTAATTATTGTGATAAAAGTTGATAACTATTTATGTAAGAGTCTGGAGTTGAGATACTCCCGACGCTGCTCTACGAAACAGCGTGGGATTCCCTCACATCTATAGCGCTACGCGCAAGTCAGAAGTCATAAATCAGAAGTTGTGACTGAATTTGAACATTTAGCAATGTCCTAAGCTATGCTTCAACTGTTATAACGCAGGAACTGCGTAGGAGGCTAACTGATAACTAAACTAAACCTGGCCTAAACTACTAAAAAGTTTAAAACACCCACTGCAATTACCAGTGCTACCCACAAACCAGAACCAATAAAAATTAAAGGTTTGCCTTGACTCCAGATTTGAGGAGAAGCATAGGCAACAGGTACGCCGACTACTAAGATAAAGGATAAGACTACTAATAAAAGTAGTACGAATTGAAATAGGAATGTTAACATTTTTTTTCTCCCGGTGCAACAACAAATTCATCCTATAAGAAATTACAGTATCATAAACTGTGCGATGGCAATCTTAATTTGAGTAGTGAATTTTCCGGTTTAGGTAAGTGGTAGAGTATTGCTTAGTAACCAGGAGGTTTGCCTTCATTAATGGATAATGGATAATAGATAATTACCTCTCCCTAAAAGGAAGAGGATTGACGCGGTAGGGAAAAAATTTATTTTTTTCTCCTTGAAAGGGGAGGCTAACAAAGCTGAATTATTTAATTATTTAATTATTTAATTATTTAATTATTAATTATTCGGTAAAATTAATGAAAGTGAATTTGTAGAATATATCATAATCTCTACACAGCATTCTACAAATGTATTTGAGTAATAAGTACTAAGCTTCTATTAATTTTTAATTCTTCATTGAGTTTAATTGAACTATATATAGGGTTTATCAAGTTACTGAGATATAGTTGTTTTTCTTTTTTTATATTCCCCGAATTACTAATCTGTAAGGACTTTGCATAGAACTACATACTCCCTAAAACAAACAAATTTTGAACCTCTGGCTTTTTGGGAATTGGTATATCTTTTCAGATTAATTAATTATGATAGTTGAAATAAATTCATTGTTGAGTTAACTAATGCTGCTTCTGATTTTTAATCAATACTAAAATTATCTAAATTTATCGACGTTTAGCTAGATCGGCATAAATGAGAATTTCTATAACTAAAACTACCAAGAGAATAAGTTCAAAAGCACAAAAGATATGAATCACTAAAGGAAGACTTTTACCTAGAGACCAGAAATTCATTAATGGATAATGGATAATGGATAATTGATAATTACCTCGGGTTTTAACCGTTACGGAATTGAATATAAGGAAATATTATTTATTTTCTCTTGGTCGATTGGATATGGCGTTTCGGCTAAGAGCCGACATGAAAAGCGCAGCGGCTCTGCAAGAGCGGGAAACCTCGCCATCCCATCCTAACGGACTGCTCCGCAAACGACCGCTTTTTTCCCTTGAAAGGAGAGGCTTTTAACCTGAATTATTTAATTAATAATTAATAACCTACATTCCGCACGACAAAATGTAGCATGAAAAACGGAGACAGGAGACAGGAGACAGGAGACAGGAGGCAATTAAAGTGGTCAATAGGAGTAAGTAATTGAGTATTTATGCTTAATATTTTCCTGAGAATCTGACTCCTGAGAAAGGTCAATGAATAGGATTTATAGAGTATAAATACGAACCCGCGCTACCATTTTTTATACTACTTTTAATATTACAACTTGACGTGCGGAATATGGGTTAATAATAATTAATTATTCGGTAAATAGAACTATTAAACTAGAGAAAACAAAAGTAATTTCATAAATAATTAACTACTATATTTTGTGCCTTCTTATTCTTTAGATCGCTTCTATGACCAATCTCCCAAAATAAAGATAGATTCGATATCTGAATCATCTATTTGTGCTTTGATTTTTTCAGTGAGAGTCAATCAAATATATTTTCCCAGAGCAAAGATTTTTTCATCATTAACTACATAAGTCCAAGGGAAAATTAGGCAAACCGAAGGAATAACTAAGAGGGCATAAAAATTCCTTTTGTTGGATAGAGCAAAAGAGAGAATTTTGCCAAATATTCCCAGGGTTAGATAAATGATTTGATCTCAGAAGGCAATAGGTCTAATTCTTTAAACCAGATGTTCAAACTAGACGCCCTAATAGATTGGGTTTCCTTTGTCAACCTAACAAAAATAGAGGTGTATCTCAATCTTTTTTCTTCTTAAAATTAATTTTACCGAAAAATTAAGGTATAATACCATTTCTCAAAAAGAATGCTATACCCGATCGGGTGGGGAAGTGTGAGGAATGTGGTCCGTGTAGGGAGGAATAAACATAAAAATAATAAACATTAACTGGGCTAATAAAGAGCAAAAAAGTAATTTCCCCTGTGTTAATTACTTAATAACTGAAGTGCGACCTAAGTATAGCAATGCTTTTGGGAATTGGTATAAAGCCTCTCCATTCATGGAGAAAAAATAAAAAAGAAAAAAAATATTTTTAGTCAATCCTATTCTTTATAAGAAGAGTTCATTAATGGATAATGGATAATTGATAATTACTTCTGGTTAAAACCGTTCTTTATTGAATCTAAGGAAATATTATTTCTTTTTTTCTCCTTAAAAAGAGAGGCTTTAAACCATAATTAATAATTAATTGTTGAACAGTAGTTTTTTCTGTTCCCTATTCTCTTAACTCTATTTCTTTATTTCCCAATTCGAACCCATTGTCTTTAACATAAACATAAGGAATAGTTGTCGCCTGAAAATCAACTATATTGGCTGCATTTTGTACCCACTCACAATAAAGAGGGTTTAATTCTTGATAAATTTGTTTGAGAGTTTGTATTTCGGCTTCAAGTTGATTAGCTTTTTCGTTGACTTTTTTTACTTGTTCCTGTAATAGTTTTCCCCCCTGATAAACTTGTTCTTGTAGTTCGTGCCATTCTAGTCGAGATTTTTTTGGTTGTAGGGTAGTTTTTTTTTGATTAAGTTGCACCTCTAATACTTTCAGAGATTGATTAATTTCTTGAATTTCTGCTTGCCACTTTGCAGCTTCTTCGGTATTTTTTTGACGAAACTCCCCTAGTGCTTCAGGAGTATTATCTTTGGGAAAACTAACATTTATTTGGAAAGAGGAACGTTTTTGACGAAGTGTATCTACTTCAGCTTGTAAAGCATCTATTTCTGTTTGTAAAGTATCTACTTCTAATTTGAGTTCGGCTATATTTTCTTTCATAACTTTAGCAGGGTTTAATCTAGTCGATTAGGAACTACTATATATCCAGTTGTGTGATTTCCCAATACCAAATTTTTTGTTTGACCCCAATACCACCAGTATGCACCAATATAAGCACAAATTAAACTATCTAATTTATCTTCTGTAGTTTTGAGGGCGATCGTACTATTAATTTTTTCCATATCTAGGAAATTATCGGAAATTACTAGAGCAGGTTCTAGAGTTGGTAAGATATTTATAATGTATTGGTGCAGTTTTCCAAGTTCTGATTTTCGGTCGGCTAATCTGCCTTTTTTATATTTCAAAATTTTTTCTAATTGAAACAAATTAACTATAGCTGGATGGGGAAAAACTTCAATTTGAAAACGTCCTGGTTGTTGAGGTTCAATTGTTGGTGCATGAATAAATCCTTTTAGTTCTAAAGCAATGCCAAATTTTACAGTTTTTTGAGCAAAAGGGCGGTTAATATTTGCCGGATAACATCCTGCATGATAACGACCAAAATATTTATGAGTAAGTTTATCTGGCAGTCTAGTTCCTGTTTGATTGGGAATTATTGTTGGAGCATCTACAGCAATTAGAGCTGGAGTTGATAGGGGAGTTAAATTATCAATCCAATTAAGAATATCTTCAGTTTTTAATTTGCAATCTAAGTCTAATATTTTTAATTTCTTGTCTGAGTATTGTAGACAGCAAAGACCACTTTTACCAGATTGCCAACCAAGGTCTATTCCAATAAATTTCATATTTTTGATTTCGTAAAAATAAATAAACTATAGCTTCGATTAAGCGACTATATAATCCAACAAAAACTTATATAAAAATCTAAATTCTCTAGATAGTAGTTTGTTTTTTTGCCTGTGGTGTCGCCGACATAAAATCGTAATATCTTGGTAAACAGAATGCTTTACCAAGTATTCCCCAGGAAACGAAAGGAAAAAGTGGCAGTAAAACCCAACTTAAATAATTTTATTTAGGTTAATTTTCCTTAATAAAAACTCATTTTTATGATTAGCTTTAGCTCTGGTTAACAAATAACATAACCTGAGAGATGAATTGTTGTGTTGAGTCACGAAACCCAACCTACAGGAGCCAATTTTTTCTGAAAATAGAGAACTTTGCTATGTCTAAAACTATAAATATTTTTGTAGACTTAGTTAAAAATCTAGGTAGTCCTGCATGGTAATGGTGAGGATATATATTTTTTAATTTCTCCCCATCTCCCCATCTCCCCATCTCCCTATCTCCCTATCTCCCTATCTCCCCATCTCCCCACATTCCCGGTGCTTCCTTTACCATTACTATGCACCACCACCAAAATCTAAATTATCTGGTTAAGGAGATAGAATCTTTATTAGTTATTGAACTAAAATTTATCCAGGATACAGATTAAATTTGGTATAATTTTAGGAATCAAAGGCTTTCTATGGCTATAGAAAAACATGATTTTTAAAATGTCTGTTGCTTTTAGGCAACAAGCAACAAAAATTTTTGATATGACTCAAATAGGATTGCTGTAGTTTATAATTATCAAAAAAATTACTAAAACGACCAGGGTAATAAGATATTTATTTTAGCAACAGGAAAACCTAGTATGGAGGATTTTTTATCAGTTTTCTTTTTAATTTTTTTAGCAAAATATTTCAGAGATTGGGGCGACCAAAATTTGTTATTAAATGCCAGAACCAATTTCTCAATATTAGAGTCGTATGCAAAAAATGAGTCAGTTTGATACGTTGAAGGTGAACAAAGCTTAGAGTTTTTTTAAAACAATCTAATCCCTTGCAAATAAAATAAGCTACAACTGTACAACAATTATTTTTGAGAAAATGATCTTTAGTTTTTTCCTCTGATAAATCATTCTGTAAATACTTTTGATAGAACTCTCTGATCCGAGATTCATTTAAACCATAAATAACAATTTTATTATTAGGTTTACTATCACGGCGATCGCAATCTTTTTCAAAGGAAATATGTTTTTTTCTAGGAATAAAACTATCGACGATGATAGATTGCAAAGAAGCATATTTCTGAGCATTTGGCAAAAAAGCTATAGAGTTTTTAATTTTAGGATGATGACTTATATAAATTTTATCTTTGGGATTCCTGTCATTAATAACCTCCATACATCTTGCAATAGGGAGGCTTTAATACTAATTTTATAGTGATTTATGGAATAATTCGAGTTATTTAGAAGTAAAAAAAGTTTTTTCATTATTGTCTTTGATAAGTTCTATTGATGGAGAAAAATTTTCAACGATTATATTAGGAATAGCCCTACCTAAAGTAATAGCCCTAGTTGCCATAAACATTGCTAGAGCTAACCATAATATATGATTACTTTTTAACAACCAACCCATCATAGCAAAGGGTAAAAATCCTACTAAACTAGCAACTAAAGTAGAATTGCGTAATAAACTTCCTTCAGTTAAACCCAGAAAATAACCATCTAACATATAAGCCATACCCCCAAATCCCAAGACAGGTATTAACCAGAAAACATAACTACTGATATTGTTAATAACCTGAGTATGATTAGTCAACAAACTAAATAAAGAAGTAGGGAATAAACAAAAGATTAAAGCAAAAATTAACCCGATACTCACACTAATTATTCCTGATAATTTTACCAAGACCTTTAATTGTTCTTGATTTCCTTCACCATAACTTTTACCTGCTAAACTTTCTGTGGCAAAAGCTAAACCGTCAATAAAATAAGCGGCTAATGTCACTACCTGTAATAACAGAGTATCAGTTGCTAAAACTAAAGTATTTATGTATGAGCTTAAATTAGTAAATACAGCAAAAGTAGAAATTAGGGCAAAAGTGCGAATCAGAATATCTCGATTGAGAATAAAAGTTTCTCTAATTACTTGAGGTTGCCAAATACCTTTGATTAACTGAGGAATTTCTGTCAAAGATATTAAGTTAAAAATACAAATTATCCCTACTACTAAAGTAATATATTGGCTTATTGCTGTAGCACTACCCGCACCGCTACTTTCCCATCCCCAACGAACAATAAAAATATAATCTAAGATAATATTTGTTCCTTTATTAACTACTGATAATAGTAAAACTTTTCCTCCTTGTTCGAGTCCTAAAAACCAACCTATTAATACGAAGTTTAATAAGGTAGCAGGGGCACCCCAAATTAAACTTTGATAGTAACTAATACCACTAGCTTTAACTTCTGGAGTAGCACTAAGTAAACTAAAGCCAATTTCTCGTAAAGGATATTTTAAAATTATAATTATTGTGGCGATAGCTAGAGCAATTAAGCAATTCCGTAGACAAATTTGCTTGACTTCTAAATCGTTTCCACTACCTCTAGCTTGAGCAGTTGTACCAGTCGTACTCATGCGTAAAAAGCCAAAAGTCCAGTAAATATAGTTAAATAAAACTGTGGCTAGGGAAACTCCTGCTAAGTGACGAATTTCATCTAAATAACCTAGAAAAGCTAAGTCTACTAAACTTGCCAAAGGTACCATTAAATTAGATAAAATGTTGACTACAGCTAATCTGAGAAAGCCATTGTGAATAACAGATTTCATATTTTGAAAAGAGTCGATTTATCTTCCATTTTACCAAAAAATAAGGTCTGAAGCCTCCCCTTTCAATATGTCAATGCTTTTAGATTTAATCAGCAAGCCATAATTATCTGAAGATGCTCAAAGATTAAAGGTAAGCATTTCCTGCGGAATGCTGCGCAAACAGCTATTAACAGTCAGCTATCAGATGCATGAACGTAATAACTTACTAAGGTTATCAGATAACCTTTTTCTTTTACGCGGAATGCGGAAGCAAACATATTTCACTCCTTCTGCACGGTTGTGTCCGAGTTCTTTGATTATTTGATAGCCGTAGTTGGAAAAAATTGGGTAGTTGTTCATGGGTTTTTAGTAGGTTTTTTGGAGACACTAAGCAGTTAGGTTATTGGAGATTTTTCCTAATACTTACATTGTGGTTATGGTTGAATTAAATTTGGCTCTGCTTTTCTGTATTTAGAAAATATTTTGATGGGTTTGGATAATAAGTAAATTAGGGGAATTAGAGTAACAGAAAGAGAAGCGATCGCTACTATTGCTGAGTCTAAAATTTCTCCTAAAGTAAAGCAGTGTGCTTGATAAATGACTTCATAAAAAAGCTTAAAAGTTACACCTAAGCTGAGGAGGGTCATTTACATGGGGAGCAACTTCCCATCTACCGAATAAAATTGTTTGTGGAATTGGATTACTAACTCTTATTGTTTCTGTTAATTTTTCTCCCCATTTATTACTAGCAAATTCTATATTTTTTCGACTAATTCTGACTTTAGGTAAACGATTTACATCTAAAACTCGAAGAGCAGCTAAAGCCTTCTTAGCATTTTCATATCTATCAGTATTTTTTGGTTCTGTTATTTTTTCCAACCAATTAATCCAACCCCTTTCTAATGGTGGAATTAAATGACGAAAAATTATCCGATAATTAGCATCTATTAAATTGCCAATATCTGCCGATTTTATCCCAGTTAATAAACAAATTAATGTCGCACCAAGACTATATAAATCTGAAGCTGTTGTTAACCGACGATTAAACATTTGTTCTGGAGAAATAAATCCCATCGTACCTTTAACAACACTACTTGCTGCTATTTCTCCTCCTCCCATTCTGGCAAAACCAAAGTCTACTAAATAAACTTTTAAATCCTCGTCAATTAAAATATTTTCCGGTTTAATATCTCGATTAATCACAGGTTGTACTTGACTTTGTAGATAGACTAAAATTTTTAACACTGAAATAGCAATATGTTTAATTTCTTGAGGTTGCTACTGACAAAAAATTACGGCAGATTCTGCATCAATATATTCTTGAATCATGCAGAAACCATCGGTAGTTTGAAAAGAATATAAGTATTTAGGAATTCCTGGATGAGCGAGACTTTTTAAGACTAAAATTTCTTGTTCATAGGCATCATATTCTGCCCAAGTTGCTCCTAATTTGGCAAATTGGAATTGTTTAATAACTACGTTTTTTTGAGTCTTGATATTTTTCCCCAGATAAGTGACTCGCCCACCAATATTATTGTGTCCGAGTTCTCTAATTATTTGATAGCCGTAATTGGAAAAATTGGGGTAATTAGTCATGGGTTTTTAGTAGATATTTAAGGAACACGAAGCAGTTAAATTATCGGATATGATTCCTGATACTTATATTTTCAGGACTTACGCATGAAGTACGAAAAACTAGGATTTGAGATTGCTTCCCTGTGGGTCGCAATGACGAAAATACGTTGTACTGCGTAACTCCTAATTTTGATTATGCTCTAATTAATTTTGACTCAGTTTTTTTGTATTGAGACATTATTTTTATAGGTTTAAATATCACATAACCTAGGATTATTAGGATAAAATCAAGAGAAGCAATCGCTTCTCCTGCTAATACTGAAAATTCTTCTAAAGTGATGTACTCTAGTTGATAATTGCGTTTAATAAAAACTGGAAAAATTCCACCTAAGCCCAAATAAAATCCTATTGTAAAAATAACCATAACTATTTTTTTTAGAACGTATAATAATTGATAAAACTTGCTTTTATTTATGAGAATATCTGTTAGTTCCGATGTGATTTTACACTCCACATCATTGCCTTCAAATTTCTGAGGTGAAAATGAAATCCAACTATGGTCATAAGGAGTATGAGGAGAATCACTTACATGAGGAGCAACTTCCCATCTACCAGATAAAATTGTCTCTGGAATGGGATTACTAACCCTAATAGTTTTTATTAATTTTTCTCCCCATTTATCACTAGTAAATTCTATATTTTTTTGACTAACTCTTAATTTAGGCTTCATTAAATAAAGTAGCTGGATTGAGGTAATAGAAAGAGAGACATCGCTCCGACTACTAATAGTTCTATTACTCCTGAAGTTATGCAGTTTAGAAGTTCAAAATAATCTTTCCCCAACTAAGAAAATTTATAACTTTTCCGAACTTTATATATTACATTCAGTAGCATAATGTAACCATGAATCCTCATAGTCGAGGAATATGTCAAAATAATCAAGAAAACTAGACTACTGAAGATAATTACGGAGAAAAAACGGTGGATTCCAAATATAACCCTGTATCCATTGAACAAAAGTGGCAAAAAACCTGGGCTGAACAAAATCAAGATAAAACTCCTGTAGATAATAATCAGCCTAAATTCTATGCTCTATCTATGTTCCCCTACCCATCCGGGAACTTACACATGGGTCATGTTCGTAACTACACCATTACCGACGTCATTGCCCGACTCAAAAGGATGCAAGGTTATCGTGTCCTGCACCCCATGGGTTGGGACGCTTTTGGACTCCCCGCAGAAAACGCAGCTATTGACCGGGGTATCCCACCTGCTAAATGGACTCTGCAAAATATTGCCCAAATGAAAGAACAATTAAGACGTTTGGGTTTTTCCATCGACTGGGAAAAAGAAGTCGCTACCTGCACTCCCGAATACTACCGTTGGACTCAATGGATATTCCTCCAATTTTTCCAAGCAGGTCTCGCCTACCAAAAAGAATCTGCGGTTAACTGGGACCCCATCGACCAAACCGTACTGGCCAATGAACAAGTGGATGGTGAGGGTCGTTCCTGGCGTTCTGGTGCAAAAGTGGAACGTAAATTGTTGCGTCAGTGGTTCTTCAAAATTACCGACTACGCTGAACAACTCCTCAACGACTTGGATAAATTGCCCGGTTGGCCGGAACGAGTTAAACTGATGCAGGCGAACTGGATCGGAAAATCTGTGGGAGCTTATCTGGAATTTCCCATAGTGGGGATGGATGAAAAAATTGGAGTCTTTACCACTAGACCTGATACTGTCTATGGCGTAAGTTACGTTGTCTTAGCTCCCGAACATCCTTTGACGGCGCAAGTCACAACCCCAGAACAACAAGTTACTGTCGAAACTTTCATTAAAGAAGTAGCTGCCGAAAGTGAATTAGAGCGTACCGCCGAAGATAAACCAAAACGTGGCGTTCCTACTGGTGGTAAAGCTATCAACCCATTCACTAACAAAGAAGTTCCTATCTGGATCGCCGACTATGTACTTTATGAATATGGTACGGGTGCAGTTATGGGAGTACCCGCTCACGACGTGCGCGACTTCCAATTTGCTAAACAATACGACCTACCCATCACAACTGTAATTGTGCCAGATGACTCGGATAATGATGATAATGAACTAACAGAAGCTTATACCGATGTTGGTATTATGGTTAACTCCGGTCTGTTTAATGGGGAAAAATCTACCTTTGCCAAAAAAGCAATTATTCAACTTGCTGAAGACGAAGGTTATGGAGAAGGTCGGGTACAATATCGTTTGCGAGATTGGTTGATTTCTAGACAACGTTACTGGGGTGCACCAATACCGATTATTCATTGTCCGAAATGTGGTGCTGTACCCGTGCCAGATGAAGATTTGCCTGTGAAGTTGCCGGAAAGTGTGGAATTTTCTGGTCGCGGTCCGTCACCTTTGGCAAAATTGGAAGATTGGGTGAATGTTGCTTGTCCAAGTTGTGATACTCCGGCAAAACGGGAAACTGATACGATGGATACTTTTATTGATTCATCGTGGTATTACTTGCGTTATCCAGATGCGACAAATGAACAGCAGGTGTTTGATTCTGAAATTGTCAATGACTGGTTGCCTGTAGATCAATATGTGGGAGGTATCGAACACGCGATTTTGCATTTGTTGTATTCCAGATTTTTTACTAAGGTTTTGCGCGACAGAGGTTTGTGCAATTTTGACGAACCTTTCGAGCGCTTGTTAACTCAAGGAATGGTGCAAGGTGTTACTTACAAAAATCCGGTGACTGCCAAATATATTCCGTTTGCAGATGTTAACCCGGAAGAACCGAAGGACCCGAAAACTGGGGATAAGTTGGAAGTCTTCTTTGAGAAGATGTCTAAATCTAAATATAACGGTGTCGATCCTTTGGAGGTAATGGCAAAATATGGTGCGGATACGGCGCGGATGTTTATCTTGTTTAAAGCTCCACCGGAAAAAGATTTAGAGTGGGATGATGCTGATGTGCAAGGTCAGTTTCGTTTCCTGAACCGAGTTTGGTCTTTGGTAACGGAATTTTCTGCAAATTATAGTTTTAGTGAGTTGAAAGCAAAAACTAATGGTATTACTCAAGCAGACTTGAAAGATTTAGGTTGGTCTCGGTATTTGATTACTGAAATAACGAAAAATCTTTCTGCATTTAAACTCAGAAATGTGGTGAAAGTTTATGCTGCTGCTGATGTCAAGGTAGCAATAGAAGCTAAGTTGAATCATTCTGAAACTCAACAAGAAACTAAGGATGATTTGCAGAAAGGTTTGAATTGGATAGAAAGTAAGTTTGCTAGAGAGTTAACTAAAGCAGAGAAAGATGTTCGACGAGCGGTGCATACTGCTATTAAAGAAGTAACAGAAGATTTAGATGGAGATTATCAGTTTAATACTGCTGTTTCTGAAATGATGAAGTTGAGTAATGCTCTCAGTGATGCTAGTTGCAAAGATTCAGTTATTTATGCTGAAGGTTTGGAAACTTTGTTGTTGTTATTAGCACCTTTTTCACCACATCTGGCTGAGGAATTGTGGCAAATTGCTGGTAATGTTGGTTCGGTGCATACTCATCCTTGGCCGAAATTTGACCCGGAAGCTTTAGTGGTAGATGAGATTACATTGGTAATTCAGATTAAGGGTAAGACTAGGGGAACTATTCAGGTGCCGGCAAAAGCAGATAAGGAAACTTTGGAAAAGTTAGCACGGGAGTCAGAAGTAGCACAGCGTAATTTGGCAGGTAAGGAAATTAAGAAAGTGATTGTAGTTCCTGGAAAGTTAGTTAATTTTGTGGTTGGTTAAATAAAATAGGGAGTTGGGGAGCAGGGGAGTGAGGGAGGGAGGAGTAAACAAGAAACCGGGTTTATTACCCAGTATTGTTGTTACAATCAGGAAATTTCCTTGATAAACCCGGTTTCTGAGTAAGTCGTAAATTATATGAAATACATTAATGTTTGCTACTTAAAAATTGATAGGGAGATGGGGGGGATTCGTAAGTAGCAGAATTTTTTGTATTTCATATTAATTAAACTATTGCGTAACAGTTTTTAGATTTTAAATAAAGTTGTAAGAGTGTCCCTCCGTCTATTGCAGGTTGAGAGTTCATTTAACTATTGCGCAACAGTTTTTAGATAAAGTGGCAAGAATGGCGATCGCCCTATTGCAGGTTGATAATTAATTAAACTATTACGCAACAGTTTTTAGATTTTAGATAAAGTAGCAGGGTGGCGATAGTGCTACGCACCGCTACGCGTTTCATGTCGCGCAGCGTTTTTCATGTCGGCTCTTAGCCGAAACGCTCGTTGTGCGGAACGCTAAACGCCCTATTGCAAGTTGATAATTAATTAAACTGTTGCGTAACAGTTTTTAGATTTTAGATAAAGTGGAAAGATAGCGATCGCCTAATTTTATTTCCTTTGATAATTAATTAAACTATTGCGCAACAGTTTTTAGATTGTATTTTTGTTAGAAAGAATTGGTGGCTATCTGCTTCATAAAACCGATATAAAACGTCTCTCTTGGTGCGCGTTCCCTCTCTTGGTCAGCATTCCCTTGCGTCTTACGCCGACGCCGGGTCGCAGCGCATAATTAGTGACATTTTAATGTTTACTTCCTGCTTCCACCGGAACTGTCGGCAGCACTCCGTCCACAGGCATCAACGGTCAAGCCGACCGCATTTCTTAAATTTATACTTGCGTTTAAATCGCGGTCTATCTCGAAGCCACATTCTGAACACTCATAAGTTCTTAGATTTAATGGCATATCTTGAACATGACCGCACCTACTGCAAGTTTTTGATGATGGAAAAAATCTGTCAACTACGACTAGCTCAGAACCGTACCATCGGCACTTATATTCTAGCTGTCGTCTAAACTCATAAAATCCTTGGTCGGCTATAGATTTAGCTAGCTTGTGGTTAGCTAACATACCGCTAACATTCAAATCTTCGCTTGAGCAACAACGCTGTGGTTTTTAGCTAGATATGTTGTCAATTTATGAAGTGTATCTTGACGAATGTTTGCTACTCTTGTGTGCAATGCTGCTATTTTCAGTTGTGCTGCCCTCCAGTTAGTAGAGCCAATCTTTTTATGACGATGTAGGTATTGCAGCCGAGATAACTTAGCTTCAAATCTCCGATACGATTTCACGCTTGTCACAACTTTCCCATCACTTAAAGTAGCTAATGTTTTCACTCCCAAATCTACACCGATAACATCAGTTGTTTTGGGTGTGGTTATGGCGTGAAATTCATAGCAACAGCTAAGATACCATGAACCCGCTTGTCTACTAATAGTGATTTTTTGAGTTGTAGCCTCAATGGGTTCATAAGTTCTGACAATACCAATAAAAGGTAATTTGTGACTCCATCCATTGAATTCTATGGGCTTTCCACAATTATCAATTGTGAAAGAATCAGACTTACCTTTCTTCTTAAACCCTGGGCGTTTACCTAGACCTTGAAAAAACCTTTTAAATGCTTCACCCAAGTTAATAAAAGCATATTGATAAACTTTAGATGACAAGTTTTTCATCCAAGGATAAAGTGGTTTTGTGTGATTGGTAAAAACCTCTCTAAGCTTACGGGCGTTTGGCTGATAACCATCTCTGTAAGCAGCATTCCACAGACTTAAACCCCAGTTATAACACCAGCGTGAATAGCCAGCGTGTTGAGCCATCAGAGTTTTCTGTTTATTATTAAGTTTCAGCTTTGTTCTAATGGATTTCATATATGGGTGAGTGCAGCCTGTCTAAAAGTATGCTTAAATACGTATTGTATCGTTATTCTCTGATTAATCAATGCTCCCTACTCCCTACTCCTTACTCCTTACTCCTTACTCCCTACTCCCCTACTCCTTACTCCCTACTCCCCTACTCCCTACTCCCTACTCCCTACTCCTTACTCCCTATTTTTAGGATAATACCTAGCTAAAAAATTCTCAGCATCAGAGCGATCCCTCACCTTCCCATCCAAAGTTGCAGCCAAAAGATCGTCTAACATCAACTTAAACTGTCGCCCCGGTTTATAACCGATCACCTTCAAATCATTTCCATTCAAAATAGGTTTAACATTCGCCCACTCAGTCAAATATTGCCAAATCCTGCGTCGCATCCAACGCTCGCATTGCACAATAATCAAAATCAACATTGGTAAATCATACTCCCTCAACAACCACACCACCTGACTTGGAGTATCACAGTTTGGCAAATTCTCCATAACCCTAACCTTTGCCAACTCCAACTCCTCCAATCTCTTAATACTATCGACAGGCAACTGTAAATTTTTCCCTACCAAACCCCGATAGTCAGACTCCAAACCAGCAATCAAAACCTCCAACCGCATTTGCCAATGAGATAAATTTTTCTCAGAGTCAAAACGTTGTAAACATCTATCCAACAAACATACCTGTTGCCACAACCCCCGGTCTAACTCCAAGGTGCGATGAATACAACGCAACGCCCCCAGACTTCCCAATAACTTTAAAGCAGGTTTCCAGTAGAGAGCTTGCAAAATATATTTCAACTCACTTTTGAGTCTAGTTTCTAAAGCAGGCGCCCTTCTATTTTTTTCTACTTTCCCCAAAACTTCCCGGTCATAAACCCCACTATTAATCGCATAACGAATATATCCCTCTGTTTTCTCTTCAATCTCAAACCCCAATCTCACTGCAAACCTCACGGCGCGATAAATGCGAGTCGGGTCTTCAATAAAACTATTAGCGTGTAACACCCGAATTTTTTTGTCTTGCAAATCTGACAACCCACCAAAAAAATCCAGCAACTCTCCAACACGAGGTTGAGTCAGTCGTGCTGCTAAAGCATTAATAGTAAAATCCCGCCGATACAAATCTTGGCGAATCGAACTTACTTCCACTTCTGGGTTAGCTGCTGGATAGGGATAAAATTCTGTACGAGCAGTAGCAATATCTATCCAAAGGGAGTCTAACACTAGATCGTTGTGCCAGAGGAGAGCAGCAGTTTGAAATTGACCGTGAACTTCTAAACGTGCTGTTGGATAAATTTTTTGTAGTGCTTCTGCTAACTCTACTGCTGGAGGTTTTGCTCCTGAGTCAGAGTGACAACCATCTACAACTAAATCTATATCTGTTAATAATAGAGTCTCATTAAATTTTGATAATAGTAAGTCTCTTACTCCTCCTCCAATCAGATATAGTTGCCAACCTCGTTTTTCTGCTAACTCAGCAACACAGGTAAGTAGTTGCCATAGTTGGGGAGCGAGACGCTGTTGTAAAAGTTCGGTAATCGATCTACAACTTTGACCGGGAATGCAACCTGGTTGTAGAGGTTGGGGGCGTTGTTGTTGATGCAGTTCCCGTAAAACGTCGGTGCGGGTGACTATTCCGACTAAGGAATTATTTTCTAATACAGGCAACCGACCAATATCGTATGTCACCATCAATTCTTGGATTTCTGGGAGGGTGGTTTCTGGGGAAATAGTTTTGAGTTGGGGTGTCATGTAACCTTTGACCGGAGCATGACTAAAACCATGATGGAGGGCGATGTCGATATCTCGCCGAGAAATAATTCCGACTAATTCTCCAGATGAGTCTACTACTGATAAACCAGAATGATTATAACGTAGTAGTATTCGGTGAGCTTCTTCTATAGATGTTTCAGGAGGAATAGTACGAACTGGAGATGACATTAAGTCTCTAGCAGTGGGTGGGTGAGGAATTTGATTTTTGAGTTGGTCTAACAGTTTTTCTAATGTTGCTTCGGGGTTGGTGTCTCGGCGACTGAGTGCTGCTGCTCGGTTATGACCTCCTCCTCCTAGAGGTTGAAATAGCTGGTTGAGGTTTGTGTCTGGAATGCGCGATCTTCCGATAATATTTAAGCTTTTTTCTGTTGTGTTTTTGAGGGAGTGAGTGTGAGCTAGTAGGAGAGCGTCTATTTCTGTGAGGTCTATTAAACTGGAAGCTAAACTCGATAAACCGGGAACATATTCATCTGTTTGTAAGAGTATGGAACCTATTTGATAATTTCTCACGGTGGAGCGTTGCAAATTTTCGAGAGCTATTTTCAATAAATCTTGGAGTTGGGGTGACAAACCTGGTTCGATATATTCGCCTATGACAGGTAAACTTGCTCCTTGCTGCATTAACCATGCTAAAGCTTTTGCGTCTCGTGGTGTTGTATGGTCAAAAGTTAGAGATCCAGTATCGGCGTGGATACCTAGAGCCATAATTGTTGCTTCTGCCGGAGTTAAGATAGGGGTAGGTTTGTTTGGGAGAGTCTGGAGTTTTTCTGTAATTAGGGTTGTGGTAGCTCCCACTGCTTCTATATAAGTGTGGGTAGCTGGAATATCGGATTGAATTTCACAGTGATGGTCGTAGATGATAATTTCTGATAGGTGGGGTAAGTCTAACCATTCGGCAGTTTTTCCGAGTCGGGAGCGGGTTTGAACATCTACGATAAATATGGAGCGAATTTTTTCTGGGTTGACGGAGCGACGTTCGATAATGGAAAATTCGTCTCGATGGAGGGCGAGGAATTGTTTGACAGTGGGGTGACAACCGCCAGTTAGTACAAGGCGACTACCTGGGTGGAGGTGGGTTAGTCCGACAGCGGCGCCGAGAGCGTCGAAGTCTGCGGTTGTGTGGCATAAGATTATGTTCATTTCTGGGAAGTCAGAAGTTAGAAGTTTTAATTTAATATTACAGCGGTTTTTAGGTCAATGAACTACGTTAAATAAATGAAAAATGCTATAGAGAGCAAGAGTTATTTCATTTACTAAAGCTCCCAGAGGTGGATGATGATTTTTTTCTCTTCTATTACCTAGAGAGCAAGAGTCATTTCATTTGCTGAAGCTCCCGGAGATGGATGATGAAATTTTTCTCTTCTATTACCTAGAGAGCAAGAGTCATTTCATTTGCTGAAGCTCCCG
>NZ_JBNHEP010000132.1:36054-61237 GCF_050015995.1 Dapis brunnea BLCC-M229
AAGCTCTCGGAGGTGGGTGATGATTTTTTTTCCTTTTATTACCTAGAGAGTAATAGTCATTTCATTTGCTAAAGCTCCCGGAGATGGATGATGAAATTTTCCTCTCTATTGCGTGGAGAGCAATAGTCATTTCATTTGCTAAAGCTCCCGGAGGTGGGTGATGAAATTTTCCTCTCTATTGCGTGGAGAGTAATAGTCATTTCATTTGCGAAAGCTCCCGGAGGTGGGTGATGAAATTTTCCTCTTTGTATTACCTAGAGAGCAAGAGTCGTTTCATTTGCTGAAGCTTCTGGAGGTGGGTGATGATTTTTTTCCTTTGAATATTTGCTCATATATCCTAATTTTCAAATCCAAAGAAACCAGCGATCGCTGGTAATAATTTTTTCTACTGCTCGATTAATTTTGCTGTCTTAGGTAACATGGATAATTGATAATTAATCATGGATAATTGATAATTCGTCGAGAATATCGTAGGTTGGGTTAAGCGACAGCGCAACCCAACAGATATAGTAAAAGGAAGGGGAAAAAATATTGAGGTACACCCATATTTTTGTTGGGTTTCCTTTGTCAACCAAACCTACAGATGGTAAATTTTTTCTCGGAATTTTCTGATGTATCAAAGTCGGGGGATAAGTTTTAATTCATCGCAAATTTACTTGTCTTTTTGTTATCTGAATATTTGCTCATATATCCTAATTTTCAAATCCAAAGAAACTAGCGATCGCTGGTAATAATTTTTCCCACTGCTCTATTAATTTTGCTGTCTTAGGTAACTCTGTAAATAAGCCTTTAATAAATCTAATTACTTCTTTTGCTTTTTGTTGGTTTCCCTGGGGATTTTTTCCTACTTCTGCCAGACTTTGTAATTTCTTTAAAGCTTCTTCTTTATCCTCTTGACTCAAATTTGATTCTGCTTCAATTGCTTTTTGAAGTTGAGTCAAAGATTCTTTAATTCCTGGTTTATTTGGTTCAGAAGAATCTGGTAATTTATTGATTGAAGAAGTAACATTAATACTAATATCGCCCTGAACTTCATTACCTACAGTTAGAGGGGAATTTTCATTTGAGCCAATGCTGATAGAGTTTTCTTTCATATGTGAACCTTACTTAATTATAAAAATTTATTACTTTAAAAACAATCCGATACCTGTTAACTAGAAAATTGAAGGAATTATAGTAATAAATCTGCTAACTCTACATCTACATCTACATTTATACCTCCCTGAGAAGTATTGTTAGATAGGATAGGAGAATTAATATTGGTTCCTACAATATTTCCATTTATAGAATAATCATTAAAGTTAAAGGTTGAGGGTTTTAATTTCTCCGATCCAGAATTCATAACAAACCATAATTCAACAATTATCTTTTGAATCAATAGTTTATTTGAGCTAACTATAGTGTTTTTATAGCCAGAATTTCCTTCAATAACTAGACCATACTGTTGAGAAGTTATATTAGGTCGATAATGACACAATAGCAAAATATCAACTATTATCAGTAATAAGCCAAATATTTGGAAGTTTGTGTTTGGAGACTGAAGTAATATAATACCTATAGAAATAAGTAATACAAAACCAATAAGTCGTAAAATCGAAAAGCTTCTACTTCTTTTTTTAGTTTTTTTAACTTCAATCAAACTAATACTAGTAATGTTGCTAATTTGATAAATAGTATTCTTATAGATTAAGGTTTTTCCTCTAATTTTTAGAACTGATGGTTCTACTTCTTGTGGTTCTGGATAAGATTTTGGTAAATTATCATTCACCCTTAATTTGACTTCAAAGTTATTCTTGTACTAGCGCATTTAGTAGTAAGCTTTTTTCAAGCCGTACAACTTAGTTGAGATAGACTAAAAATATTAACTACTCATAATATTAAGTCAGAATATTTCTAATCATACCCTGAGATATAGTGTAAGAGTTAAATGTAGTTTTGACTATAGTAAATTGCCTGATTAAATCGCGATTTTTGTAAATAAAAATCAAGTGAATATAGGAAAATATCGTGAAACGTCCTGTGAAGATGAGCTAAAATGGTTGAAACTATTATCAGGACTACACTAAATGACTATTACGGAAGTTTTACAATTTGCCGATCGCCTAGTTTTTACTCATAGAGGAAAACATTTAGATGATATTCAAGAAACTGTTATTAAAGGTGTTTGGCAAGGTAAAACTTATGAGAATATTGCAGAAGAATGTAATCGTAGTGAAAGTCGAATTCGAGATGTGGGTTATCAGTTATGGAAAACTTTTTCCGAAAGTTTAGGAGAAGATATTTATAAGTCTAATTTTCGCTCTACTATTGAAAGATTACACATACAAGAAAAATCTTCTATTTCATCTATCTATAGAACTAATAGAAGTAATTGTAATTTTAACTTCGGGTCACAAACTCTATATCAATATCAAAAATATCCTCAAGATTCTCAAATCGAAGATACTGCTAAAACAACTTATCAGGATTTAAGTATTGCCCCTACAATTAATCATACTTACTTTTACGGACGTACTCAAGAACTAGAAATTTTATCTGACTATATTTTACCTCAAAAAACTCGTCTAATGTCAGTATTAGGATTAAGTGGTATTGGCAAAACTACTCTCGTAAAAAGATTTATTGACCTGAATATTCAAAAGTTCGATGTAGTAATTTGGAGAAATTTAAAACTTGTGAAATCTCTAAATTATCTAATGACAGACCTGTTAAAAAAAATCAGTATCGAAAATGAAAATCTTCTCATCTCAGACGAACAATTCACCCATTTTTTTGAATTATTATCTAGACAAAAATGTTTAATTATTCTTGACGATGTACAAAATATATTTATCAGTGGAAAATTTGCCGGACAATATCAAACTCAACACACAGAATATCAAAACCTCTTCCAAGCGATCGCTCAAACTGAGCATCAAAGTTGTTTAATATTAATTAGTCAAGAAAAAGCTCAGGAAATGACTGCCTTAGACCGAGAACTATATCCGATTAAATCTCTAGAATTAGAAGGCTTAGATAATTCAGCCGGACTAGAAATAATCCAAGAATATAAACTCCAAGATAGAGAATATTGGTTAAACTTAAACAATATGTATCTGGGGAATCCATTATATTTACAATATATAAGCACTTTAATCAAAGATATTTTTCAAGACTTAGTATCTCAGTTCATAGCTGAAGGGAATTTAATTATTACAGAAGAAATGAAACTCATTTTCGATACCTTATACCAGAGAATGTCTGATGTAGAAAAACAAATAGTTTTAAAAATAAGTAAATGCGACGAAAATGTTTCAATAGAAGATTTAAAAATATCCTGCTCATTATCATCTATAGATATTATCAATGGATTACAATCCCTGAAAAGACGATACTTATTAAATCAAATAAAAACTAACAATACCTTATTTAGACTACCTTCCTTATTCAAAGAATATATTAAAAACTTTCAGATGCCAAAGTAAATTATAGTGCTTGCCAAAAAGAATGAATTACTACTTCCTACTCCTTATTTTGAGTCGATAAAATCTTACTTTTAACTTTTGCCTTTTAACTTTTGCCTTTTGACTTCCATGAAATGGTATCTTCATTTTAGGTAAACTTTCGTTACAATCCCAAATCGACTATTTGCACAAGTGTCACGTCCTTGTAAACTTACAGATCAGGCCAAGATAATTGTCCTGTTGATAGAATGAAAAATTTGAGAAGTAGAAGGTAAAATAAAGATGGCCGAATCAAGCCAAATACCCTATTTATTACGAGCAACTCAGGGTGAGTTATTAGACCGTCCTCCTGTATGGATGATGAGACAAGCAGGTCGCTATATGAAAGCTTATCGAGATTTACGAGATAAATACCCCTCATTTCGCGAGCGTTCTGAAAATGTAGATATTGCTGTGGAAATTTCTCTGCAACCTTTCCACGCTTTTAAACCTGATGGAGTAATTTTATTCTCAGATATCTTAACTCCACTTCCAGCAATAGGGATTGATTTTGATATTGTGGAAAGTAAAGGACCAATTATCGATCCGCCTATTCGTACTCAATCTCAAATTGACCAACTTTACCCCATCGAACCAGAAGAGTCTCTACCTTTTATTAGGGAAATTTTACAAGTTCTCAGAAGAGAAGTTAAGAATGAAGCAGCAGTTTTAGGTTTTGTTGGGGCACCTTGGACTTTAGCTGCTTATGCTATAGAAGGTAAGAGTTGTAAAGATTATACAAATATCAAAAAAATGGCTTTTTGTGAGCCAGAAATGTTGCATCAGTTTCTAGGGAAGTTGGCAGAAGCGATCGCTGTTTATGCTCGTTATCAAATAAATAGTGGGGCACAAGTTATCCAAATGTTTGATTCTTGGGCAGGTCAACTTAGTCCTCAAGATTATGAAACTTTTGCTTTGCCTTATCAAAAATTGGTAGTGCAGCAGGTTAAGAAGACTCATCCTAATACACCTTTCATTCTATATATTAATGGCAGTGCTGGATTATTGGAGAGAATGCCCCAGACTGGTGTTGATATAGTAAGTGTAGACTGGACTGTAGATATTGGTGAAGCTAGACAACGCCTTGGTCAGAATATTGGCATACAGGGAAATATAGACCCCGGCGTACTTTTTGGCTCTAAAGAGTTTATCAAATCTCGCATTTTGGAAACTATTCGCAAAGCTGGCAACCGAGGTCATATATTAAATTTAGGACATGGTGTTTTGCAAAAGACTCCTGAAGAAAATGTAGAGTATTTCTTTAAAACTGCCAAAGAGGTAAGTAATTTACTAGCAGTAACTGCTTAAGTTAAATTAAAGCATATTTGAGATTTGGATTAATTTTTTTAGGAGTGGGTTTGTGACATACTCCCACGCCAACCTTAAGGTATGGCGTGGGCTTCTCGCTTCACAGTCCCGCCATTGCGTCGGACTCCACGAACTTTAAGGACGGAATGCCCTACCGCCCTGTTTTTTATATTGATTGCAGCGTTGAGATCGCGGTCTATTACTATACCGCAGTGAGGACAAGAATGAATTCTTTGGGATAATTCTTTAGGGACTTTTTCACCACAATTTGAGCAATTTTGGCTGGTATTTCTGGGGTTTACCCCTATTGTTTTCTGTCCAGCATTCTCAGCTTTGACAGTTAAAATAGTTAAGAATTGTCCCCATCCCGCATCATTAATTGATTTACTCAATTGAGTTTTAGTTAACCCTTTAATATTTAAGTTTTCATGGGCAATAATATCAGCCTTTAATAACAATTCATTAGCTGTTTTAAAATGAAAATCTTTTCGCTTATCGGCTACCTTTTTATGTTGTTTACCCACAGCCTTGACGGCTTTTAACCATCTTTTACTACCTTTTTTCTTGCGGGATAAACGTTTTTGTAGCGTCTTTAATCGCTGCTGAGATTTCCGATAATATTGAGGAATTGGGACCGATTCTCCTTCACTTGTTACCAAAAAATATTTTAACCCCAAGTCAATTCCTAGAGTATTTTCTGATGTAGGTTTAACTTGGGAATTTAATGAGGGAACTGATTTATCTTCCAAAGATAAAGTTACATAATAACCATCCGCTTTACGGCTGATTGTGACAGTTTTAATTTGAAAACCATCGGGTAATGGCCGATGTTGAATCAACTTTACATTACCAATTTTGGGCAGATTAATTCTTTGATTGAAAATGCAGTCCTGTTTGATTTGAGGATAAGTAAAACTGTGATAGCGCCCTTTTCCTTTAAACCTGGGTTTGCCTAATTTTTTCCCGTTTTTATCTGCTTTGAACCACCTATCAAAAGCTAGTTTTACCCGTTTAATGCCATCTTGCAATACTTGAGAATGAATTAACTTATATTCAGGAAATTTATCTTTGGTATTGACCAAATCCTTTTTCTGATAATAATAGTCTGGATTATCTCTTAGTTGAGGAATTGGCATTATTAACGGGCAAGCATTAACCGGACAGCGATTTTCTGACCACCATGAAAAACGCTCACCCAACCTATAGTTGTACTGCCGACGCAACAATTCTAACCACAACTCCATCGTCGCAATTTGGTCTTTATTGGGTCTAAGTTTGTATTGATAGGCAGTCCGCATGATGGAAAATTTTTGAGGCTATATAATAATATATAACACAAATTTTTTCCAGGCGAAAACTTTTGAATAATATTTGTAAAAGGTTTAACCATTTTTTCTAATGCACCATTTAAGGTGTGTTAGTCCACTACAAATTTTGCTAATAACTAATAACTAATACCAATAACTGATTTCTATGAATCATAAACGGATTTTTATCACAGGTGGTAGTGGATGTATTGGTCACTATATTGTCGAATCCCTAATTCAAAATACTAACCACGAACTTTACTTATTAGTTAGGAACCCGGATAAATTAAAAATTGACTATAAAGCTCGTCCTGGTGTTAATCTTTTAAACGCAAACTTGAGAGAAATTGAGCAGTTTTCCCCCTTACTCCAAGAAATTAATATAGCAATTTTAGCTGCTACTGCTTGGGGAAATTTGCAGGAAGTATTTGATATTAATGTGATTAAAACTATTAAGTTAATAAAATTACTCAATCCCGAAGTATGTGAAAATATCATCTATTTTTCTACTGCTAGTATTCTTGACCGAAATAATAGATTACTTAGAAAAGCTGGAGAGATTGGTACTGACTATATTCGTTCTAAGTATGACTGTATGTATCAGTTATCTCGACTAGAGAATATACCTCCTCTAACTTGTCTTTTTCCTACCTTGGTTTTAGGAGGAGATGAAGAAAAACCATATTCTCATCTCTCTGCTGGTTTGCCAGAAATAATTAAACATATTGGTTTAATCCGATGGTTAAAGACTGATGGTAGTTTCCATTTTATTCATGGTGCTGATATTTCTCAAGTAGTTAGTTATTTAGTTGAAAACCCACCCCAGTCAAAAGAATTACAAAAATTAATTTTAGGAAATCCAAAAGTTACAGTAAATCAGGCTGTTGAAGAAATTTGTGCATATCTGAAGAAGCGAATATTTTTTCGTTTTAATTTGGCTCCTTGGTTGATAGAGGTAATAATTTCAGTATTCCAAATTAAGGTTGCAGCTTGGGATAGATTCTGTTTAGAATATCGCCATTTTACATATCAAAATCCTATTAATCCAGCAACTTTTGAACTGCCGAGTTATTGTCCTACTTTTGCTGATATTTTGAGAACTAGAAATATTTTTCATAAGGGAGTAGAGAGTAGGGAGTAGGGAGTAGGGAGTAGGGAGTACGGGAGTACGGGAGTACGGGAGTACGGGATAAAAGTATTTTTCAGGTAAAAAATAGGCTGAATATGGTAGTTGCTATTACTGTTAAGACATTTTCAAGTTAAAGTGAGTAGAATGTTCATTTTATGAAGCTCAAAAATTTCAGTGGAAAATACCAGGAAAATTAACTAAATTTTGTGATAGAATAAATTTATAAGGGTTAACTCGCCTATGCGCATGACTTTTTATTCAACTAAAAATTATGTGTAGTAGTGACAAAAGTTAAATCAAAAAGTATTTTCCTACGAAAAAAGAGACTGAATATCTATAGCGATCGCCACTACTATGAGGAGATTTTCATACTTCTCAAATCCTCAAATGACAAAATTGTTCATTTTTGAAGCTCCAAAAATTTCAGTAGAAAATACTGTAAAAATCAACTAAATTTTGTGATAGAATAAATTTATAATGGTTTACTTGCCTATGCGCATGACTTTTTGTTCAACTAAAAATTATGTGTAGTAGTGACAAAAGCTAAATCAAAAATTATTTTTCTACCCCTGAAAAAAGAGACTGAATATAGCAGTCGCCATTACTAGCACGGACATTCTCAAATATAGTCACAAAAAGAATTTAACTTCTAACTTCTAACTTCTGAGTTCTAACTTCTGAGTTCAACTATATCTAGGCGATCGCCAACCCTTAAACCCAACTCAATAGCTCTACCACCCCTCAACTCAATCACCCCATCAACAGGTGTACCTGGTCCATAAGTAGGGCAAGGTTCAGTTTCACAAGGAGGTAAATTAGAAAAAATTGCCTGTACTTGCCCATTCCTCAGAAAAACCATATCCAAATTAATAAATACATTTCTCATCCAAAAATTCACAGTGCGAGGAGGGTCAATAGAAAATAACATACCCCGATCATCCGGCAACTCAGTCCGAAACATCAAACCTACTGCCTGCTCAAATGGAGTTCGCGCCACCTCCAAATTAACAACTTGACCGGAAAAACTTGCCTGTGCTGAAATAGGTAACATTTGACCTAACTCCACCCCACCCAACAAAGAACTAAAATTCGACTCCTCAAGATTTGTCACTCCTGACAAAACTGCCAAATATTCTCCCGTTACTCTATCTTGAATAATAGTATTACCCTCAGAAGGCAAAATATTCAACTCATTAAATTGTAACCCTCCAGTTAGGATGAGGCGATCGCCACCATTCCCAAAATCAGTAATCACATCTGCATCTGTCAAATTTATCCCACCAGTAGATGATAAGTCTCCACGTCTACCAATGGCAAATATATCTTCTCCCTCACCCCCAGTCATTGTATCTCTACCCAAGTCGCCAATTAACCAGTCTGCTCCCAAATCTCCAGAAATCAAGTCATTTCCTTGCCCGCCAAAAATTGTATCGGCATCTTGTCCACCAAAAATAATATCATCCCCTTGATTACCTTGGAGGACATCGGCTCCCTGGTTGCCGAAAATTTGGTCATTACCTCCGAAACCTTGGGCAATATCTTTACTTTCCAGAGCAGGGATAATATCACTATCGGGAGTGCCACTGAGAAAGTCAATACCTACCGTACCTTGAATATTAGTCATTTCAGTTATCAGTCTCTGAGATAAAGATGCTCTTTAGTTGAATAAAAAGTCATGCTTATAGGCAAGTTAACCTTTATATAAATTAGTATATAAAAATTATATGGGAAGTGCAAGCTGATTTTGGTAACAATTTTTTGGAGCTTCATAAAATGAATATATAGTAATCCTAAATAGATTATAAGATTTTATCGTAGGGGTTTGGTCTCCAAACCCTAGTCAACATAATGGGATTTGGAAACCAAACCCCTACAGTTTTTCTCACATCTCATTCCTGATTACTATAGCTACCAAATTGTTTTCAAATCTAATTAAATCCAGGCAAAACATCTTCAGCAGATCATATTTTAGGGGAGTCTAAATCAGTTATCAGTTATCAGTTATCAGTAATTTCAAACCTCCAGATCAATCAAATATTTTACCTAGTTGAGTTTTATTGTTCTATTTCCATAGAGTTAATCACCAAATTGTTGTCAAATCTAATATAAACCCAGGCAAAACATCTTCACCGGATAATATTTCAGGGGAGTCTAAATCAGTTATCAGTTATCAGTAATTTCAAACCTCCAGATCAATCAAATATTTTACCTATCTAGTTCCAGAGTTGAGGGTTTAATCCAACATTAATATTGCTAGTTTATCCTCCAGTCGGCGACATAATAATTAAATATCCTTTTCTATGACCTGTATTTTTTTATTTGCTTTATCAGTTTAAGCAGAAAAAGTATGGATAGAAATTCAATGCTCTTTATCTGTTAAGATAACCATTCTTCATACATTAGTTTCCAAAGAATATCACATATACGCTTTGTTCTCTCTTCAACAAAATTTTTATCCCATTTTCCTTTTTCTCCAATCTCAATAATTGGCTTGATATGATCAAAACAAGAGGCTTCAGTTAATAATTTAATAGTAGAATCATTCAGATTAACTTGATTTTGTTCTGCTAGTTCTTTTAACTCATCTAATTTATCCGCATCTTTTTCAGCTAAATGACAATAATAAATCCATTTTTCAATCCATTTTTTATTACCAGCAGAACTATTGATTTTAGTAGGAAGTAGAGTTAAATTACCAATTTGCTCATAATCATCATTTGTGTATAAATTTTCGTCCCAATTATCTTCCGTTTGTAACTCTGGCTTTTGAGGCGCTATGTGTTCAATACTTTTTAAATCCTTAGATAACCATTGACTAGGTTCTAAATAAGGAAAAGATGATTTAGGTTTACCTACCTTCATTAAACCAGGATGTTCTGGGTCAGGAATAGTATCGTGCGATGTTACAAACAGAACAAAGCGACACACTTTTTGAACATTATCGTATCTTAAATAATTTATAGCTTTATTTATCCATTTTTCTTTCGTACCTATTTCTTGAGTTTCAAGAGCATTTTTGAAATGACGTTTTAAATTTTCTATTGTCATTTCAGAGTTACCTTTTTTCCACGACATTTTTTCTTGGAGTAACTTTCGATAGACATTATCTAATCCTGTAGTTGGTAATGCAGAACGCCACAAAGTAAAAAATGCTGCTACGATTTTGCATGAAATAGCAAAATTTTCTTGAGCTTGTATTTGATTTTCTTCTTCTAAAGATTCAGAATCATTTTGAGTAGGAATAATCAAGGAATAGAAACGACTTAAAATTGTATGCGACATTTTATGACTAGCATCTTTCAGATAAAGTAAGCAGAAAGATGCAAGTTTTCTCTTCGGTTCATCTAATAAATTTAATTTAGGTAAAATCTTTTTTAAATTCTCCTGAGAATATAAAATTTCTTGGCAATATTCAGCTATATCGCCCATTTGTTCAATAAATTTTTCTTTATCTTTTAGTAGAGATTGTTCACCTTGATTTGAAGAACAATCTTTGTCAAATTTTTCAATCAGCCAATTTCTTTGAGTGCTAAATTGCTTCAATAAACTTTTTCCTTCATAAGTGAAAGAAAATAAAGTTAGGTACTCATTCGTCCTTTTATTCTTACTAGAAGCACTCCGTAGTCTTTCCATTAAGTTTTCTATTTTTGTAAAATTTTTATCCAAGTTAGAATTTTTAAAGCCTTGAGTTTTAGAATCAGCTATATTAACAACCAGAGGCTTAAATGTTTCAATAGCTGTTAAAGGAGTTCCTGTCGCATTTAAAGATTGGAACATATCAAATGCTCGGAGTTGTGATACAGGTTTAATCACAGTTAAACAGCATCGTTTAAGCAAATAACTAGAAAATGTAAAAAGTTGTACTAAAGAACAAATATTTTTTTGATTTTGATCTAAATTTAAAGGTTGAATATTTTTATATTGTTTTACTGTTTCAAATAACTGAGAATATTCATAATTCCATAATTCTGACAATAATGATGTATCTAGTTTATGAAAAATTTCCCAAGCAGAAGGATAATTTATATCATTCTCTTCAAAAGAATTTTTTACTTGGTCTAAGTACAGTTTAATAGACTTGATATTGTTGTCAATCAAAGATTTTTTTACAGGAATGGGAAATTTGATATCTTGATCCTGAGAATGAGAAATTTCATCAATTGTTTTAATAAAATTAGCTAAATAAGATGAAATATCAGATTTATAATGTTCAGCTAGTTCCCCTTGTATAGTCCAACTATCTAGTGAACCTCTAATGATGATTGGTTTATAGTTTGGTGTACCTTTCTTCATATCAAACGAAAAAAGTTCTAGGAGATTCCCTAAAAAATCATCAACAGCTTCTTGTATTTCTTTAAATAAATCTTCTGAATCCGAGTCTTCAGATTTTAGTTCATTTTTAATTGTGTAAATATTTTGGTATAAGCAACAAGCCAATAAAGCAATAGTTTAGATTCGTTGTTGCCCATCAATAATATTATCTATACGAGTAGGAAGTGCGCGAGGTTCTTGTGGCTTAATATTATTAATTTTATCATGTTCTTCCACTAGAATCATTGTTCCCATAAAATGAATAGACTTATCATCTTCAAATAGGTCAGATACTCCAGAACAAATATCATCCATCAATTGTTCAATATTTTCAGTATCCCAACTATATTTTCGCTGATATAAGGGAATATAGTATCCCAGCCCTTGTTGATTAAAAATATATAAAACTGGTTCACTGGATGTAGAAAAAAATTTATCAATATCCATATTTTTTTTGCCCGAGATAGTTGAGTAATTAATAATTATTGTATTTATGAAAAATAATTGCAGTCCAAGTTATTAAAATTTAACTATTACTTAAGATTTTCGCACCCTCAAAAAAGATAATAATGTCAAAATATATTATATTCAAAAGGGAAATCTTAACTGTTTAGATTTGATAACCAAGAAGAAATAATTACTTTTTTATTTATTGGTTAAACTGAGCTAATTACGTTAAGCTTAACCCATCAAAAAAAACAGACTTGACCTTAATGTGAGGAGCTAATCTTTAAATGCGAGTTTTATTAATTTATCCCTTATTTCCCCAATCTTTCTGGTCTTTTGAAAAAATTTTGGAACTGATAAATCGCAAAGTAATGCTACCTCCGTTAGGTTTAGTAACAGTAGCAGCTATCTTACCCCAGGAATGGGAATTTAAGTTAGTCGATAGAAACATCAGAACAGTAACAGAAGCAGAATGGGAATGGGCAGATTTAGTCATACTCTCGGCAATGATTGTCCAAAAAGAAGATTTACATGACCAAATTCGAGAGGCAAAACGACGCAATAAATTAGTGGCCTGTGGTGGTCCATATCCAACAGCATTACCCCAAGAACAATTGGACAGTGGTGTAGATTTTCTAATTCTGGACGAAGGGGAAATTACTTTGCCTATGTTTATCGATGCTATTCAGCGTGGCGAAACTAAAGGTATTTTCCGTGCAGATGGGAATAAACCTGATGTGACAACAACTCCTATTCCCAGATTCGATTTATTGGAAATGCAATATTATGAATCTATGTCGGTTCAGTTTTCCCGTGGTTGTCCGTTTCAATGTGAATTTTGCGATATTATTGTTCTGTATGGTCGTAAACCTCGCACTAAAACGCCAGCACAATTATTAGCAGAGTTAGATTGCTTATACGACTTAGGATGGCGTGGTTCTCTATTTATGGTTGATGACAACTTTATTGGCAATAAGCGTAATGTTAAATTGTTGCTCAAAGAATTAAAAGTTTGGCAAGCAGAACATCAATCTCCATTTAAACTGACTACAGAAGCTTCTGTTAACTTAGCAGAAGACCCAGAGTTAATGCAATTAATGGTAGACTGCAATCTTAGAGCGGTATTTTTGGGAATAGAAACTCCTGATGAAGATAGTTTAGAGTTAACCCATAAATATCAAAATAATCGTAACCCTCTTAATGAAGCGGTAGAGAAAATTATTAAGTCTGGTATAAGAGTAATGGCAGGGTTTATTATCGGTTTTGATGGAGAAAAACCAGGAGCAGGCGATCGCATCGTTAAATTTGTGGAAGAGACTACTATTCCTACTGCTATGTTTAGTATGTTGCAAGTCTTACCAAATACTGCACTTTGGCATCGTCTGAAAAAGGAAGGTCGTCTTTTAGATAAAGGTGCTAACATCAATCAAGTAACCTTGACAAATTTTATCCCCACCAGGCCAATAGAAGATATTGCCAGAGAATATGTAGAAGCATTTTGGCAGTTGTATGACTATGAAAAGTTTTTAGATCGAAATTATCGACATTTTATAATGATGGGCGCTCCCACTGCTAAAGGTGCTGCAAAAATACCAAGTTGGATAGAATTACGAGCATTATTGACTCTTTGTTGGCGACAGGGAATAAAGCGAAAAACTCGTTGGAAATTTTGGCATCATTTGTGGAGCATTAGAAAACATAATCCTAGTGTCTTGACAGCTTATATTAGTACCTGCGCTCATATCGAACATTTTTATGAGTATCGTCATATTGTCAAAGAAAAAATTGAAGCCCAGTTAGCTGAATATTTAGCTGAGAATAAAAAGTTAAGTGTGATTAAAGAAGAAGTCAGGAGTCAGAAGGAAGAGATAAAAGAAGAAGTAGCTTAATAATTAAGAGAGAATTTGTAGGGAATTTTATAGAATCTCCCTACAAATCATGCTATGTTTATACTTACATTCCGCACGACAAAATGTAGTATCAAAAATAGGAGACAGGAGACAGGAGACAGGAGACAGGAGATAATTATAGTGGTCAAGAGGAGTAAGTAATTAAGTATTTATGCTTAATATGTTCCCCCTCGTCTGACTCCTCAGAAAGGTCAAATGCAGGATCTATATAGTATAAATATCTACCAACCTACAGTTTTTTTTATACTACTTTTAATGTTACAACTTGACGTGCGGAATGTGGGTTTATATAAGCTGAAAAATACTGTAATATAAAATCCGGTTCAATACTTATTATATATTTGGGCGAGATGGAGAGATGGGGAGATGGGGAGATTGAATATTGAAGTCTAGATAGAATTATGAACATATACTGTATAACCGGATTCTATATAATACTTTGTTGCTCAATTAACTAATAGGGAATAGTGAATGAAACTGTTTATTTCATATCTTGAATTGATTTCATATTTTATTTTTGGATATGTCTATTTATTACTTCTGACTTCTGACTTCAAACTTCTGACTTCATTTCCACTCTCCCTGCACAACAAATGGTGCCCAATAATAGGGTGCTTTCCGCTCTTCTGAACTTAACATTTCTAACTGAGATTCCCTCATTGACTCTACAGGATTTTTCCCTTTTTCTAACATTTTCCGATAATAATTTTGCATTAATTTAGATGTCGAATTATCTTCAACGCTCCATAAACTTACTACTACTCGTTTGGCTCCCGCATACATAAATCCTCTGGTTAAACTTACTAATCCTTCTCCTCGAATTTCTTCTCCTATTCCTGTTTCACAAGCACTTAATACTACTAATTCGGCTGGCATTTCTAAGTTAAATATATCGTTTAATTGTAAAAATCCTGGTGTTTCTTTGCCTGTTTCGTCATACAAGGAAAGCACTAATCCTGATAATTCTGGTTGACTTTCATTTAATAAGCCGTGGGTGGCTAAATGTACTATTTGATATTGGGATAAATCGGGATTTATTGCTGTTTTTCGATTGGCATCGAAGTCTAATGATAGTTGTTCTAAATTGTCGGGAACTAATGCTAATATTGCTTCGGCTTCTTGACGAGTTCCTTCTAGACGATTGAATGATGAACCGAGAAAATCTTCTAGAGAACGGGTTAATGCCATTGCGGTTATATTATTAGTTTCTGTTTCTTTTTTTGGTTGAGAAGCTGTTTGAAACCTGGGGTCGTTATCTGCAAATACTGGGTCGGCAATAACGGCTACTTTTTTGGGAGCGGGGGTTCTGCCTTTGACTTGTTCTCTGAGAATAGAAATACTGGAAGATGAGGGTAAAGTGACTATTTCATGGTTGACAATTAAGGGTTGATAATTTTGACCCCCCTCATTCCCCCCTACAAGGAGGGAAGTAGAATTTTTCCCCTCTCTATTATTTCGATTCTTTCCCCCCTCTCCTTGCAGGAGAGGGGTTGGGGGAGAGGTCAAAGGTAATGCTGCAAATGGAATTGCTTGTAATATCCCATCCCCGACAATAATTAATCGTTTATTTCCTAATTTATTGGCTACAGGCGATAATAATATTTCACTTAATTTATTTCCCGTTTCTGGCACTGGGGAAAGGGAGATTATTTCTTCTCTAAATTGTCTGGCTAATGTTTCTATTTCAGATTTTTTTGGTAGTTCATAACTGCTAATTTCTGTGGGAGTTACTAACCATAAATAACTAGCTTCTCTTCCCAGAGAATATTGTAAAAGTATAGTGTCTTTGTCGATGACTTGTTGTTGAATTTCTGAGGCAGTGAGGGGTTCTGGATATTTGAGGCTGGCGTAACGAGGGCTATTTTGTTTGATTTTTACTTCTAATTCTTGGAGTTGGTTGGTTAGAGTTTCAATTTGTTGTTTGAGTTCGTCGGGGTTATATCCAGGGGTATTGAGTTGTCGTGCTTGATCTAAGGTGTTGAGTTTTTGTAGAAGTTGTTTTTCTTGGGCGAGAAGTTGGGGGGCTACTCCGGTTTTGATGTCTGCTCCTGATTCTGCTAGGATGTCTAATAAGCTTCTGGCGCGACTGCGTTCGCTGACACTTAATGCTTTTCTATCATTACCTTCGTCTGGGTTTTGTTTGTGGAGTTGCATTAGGAGGTCGATGTAGAATTGATAGTAATCTTGAACTGTGGCAAAGTAGGATGTTCGCAGGTCTTGAGCAACTATTTTGGTACGGAGGTCTTCGATTATTTTTATGGATTTTTCTATGAATTTTAGGCTTTCAGTGAGGTTGCCTTGGCTAGCTTTGAGCCAAGCAATACTATAAAGACTGAGTGCTTCCCCTCCTTTATCCCCTACTTGCCGTTTTAGAGGTAAAGCTTGATTGTAGAAAGTCAGTGCTTTTTGTTTTTCTCCTAAGCTATCGTAGACAAGGCCAATATTATTGAGAGTGGTAGCTTCCATTCTTTTATCCCCTACTTGCTGAAGCTTAGGTAATGCTTGATTGTAGAAAGTCAGTGCTTTTTGTTTTTTTCCTAAGCTTTCGTAGACAAGGCCAATATTATGGAGAGTAGTAGCTTCCCCTCCTTTATCCCCTACTTGGTGAAATAGAGGTAAAGCTTGATTTAAGTAATTGAGTGCAAGTTGTTTTTCTCCTAAGTTATCGTAGACAGCGCCAATATTATTGAGAGTGGTAGCTTCATCTCCTTTATTCCCTACTTGCCGAGCTAGAAGTAAAGCTTGATTGTAGAAAGTTAGTGCTTTTTGTTTTTCTCCTAGGTCACTGTAGACAACGCCAATATTATTGAGAGTCGTAGCTTCATCTCCTTTATTCCCTACTTGCTGAAGTAGAGGTAATGCTTGATTGTAGTAATTGAGACCCTTTTGTATTTCTCCTAAGTCACTATATACTTTGCCAAGATTATTGAGAGTGGTAGCTTCCATTCTTTTATCCCCTACTTGCTGAAGTAGAGGTAAAGCTTGATTGAAGTAATTGAGTGCAAGTTGTTTTTCTCCTAAGTCACTATATACTTTGCCAATACTATAGAGTGTAGTAGCTTCCCCTCCTTGCGGTCTTAGAGGTAATGCTTGATTGAAGTAATTGAGTGCCTTTTGTTTTTCTCCTAAGTTATCGTAGACAGCGCCAATATTATTGAGAGTGGTAGCTTCCCCTTCTTTATCCCCTACTTCCCGTCTTAAAGGTAAAGCTTGATTGTAGAAACTCAGTGCTTTTTGTTTTTCTCCTAAGTCACTGTAGACAACGCCAATATGATTGAGTGTACTAGCTTCCTTTCCTTTATCCCCTACTTGCTGAAATAGAGGTAAAGCTTGATTGTAGAAAGTCAGTGCTTTTTGTTTTTCTCCTAAGTCGCTGTAGACACCGCCAATACTATTGAGAGTGACTGCTTCCAGACTTTTATTGCCTACTTGCCGTCTTAGAGGTAAAGCTTGATTGTAGAAACTCAGTGCTTTTTGTTTTTCTCCTAAGTCACTATATACTTTGCCAATATTATTAAGAGTGGTAGCTTCCACTTGTTTATCCCCTACTTGCCGAAGTATAGGTAAAGCTTGATTGTAGAAAGTCAGTGCTTTTTGTTTTTCTCCTAAGCGATCGTAGACACCACCAATATTATTGAGAGTGACTGCTTCCCTTCCTTTATACCCTACTTGCTGAAATAGAGGTAAAGCTTGATTGTAGAAAGTCAGTGCTTTTTGGTTTTCTCCTAAAACAGCGTAGACACCGCCAATACTATTGAGAGTGACTGCTTCCCCACCTTTATCCCCTACTTGCTGAAGTAGAGGTAATGCTTGATTGAAGTAATTGAGTGCAAGTTGTTTTTCTCCTAAGTCACTGTAGACATGGCCAATACCTGTGAGAGTGACTGCTTCCTTACCTTTATCCCCTACTTGCTGAAGTAGAGGTAAAGATTGATTTAAGTAATTGAGTGCTTTCTGTTTTTCTCCTAAGCTATCGTAGACAAGGCCAATATTATTGAGAGTACTAGCTTCCCCTCCTTTATCCCCTACTTGCCGATCTAGAAGTAAAGCTTGATTGTAGAAAGTGAGTGCTTTTTGGTTTTCTCCTAAGTCCCAGTAGACAGAACCAATATTATTGAGAGAGGTAGCTTCCCCAACTTTATCCCCTACTTGCTGAGATAGAAGTAAAGCTTGATTGTGGAAATTGAGTGCTTTTTGGTTTTCTCCTAAAACAGCGTAGACACCGCCAATACTATTGAGAGTGCTACCTTCCATTCTTTTATGCCCTACTTGCTGAAGTAAAGGTAATGCTTGATTGTAGAAAGTGAGAGCTTTTTGTTTTTCTCCTAAGCTATCGTAGAGAAAACCGATCCAAGCGAGTGTATTTGCTTCTCTTTTCAGGTTGCCCGTTTTTCTAAATAGTAATAGTACCTCTTCCCATTTAGCTATAGCTTGCCTCCGAGATTCTGCTGTACCTTGGTTATATAGTTTATATCTCTGTTTATATAATCTCTCTGCCTCAGCACTCTTGTCTCTCTGAGCAATAACTTCTCCCCCATTGACAATATTGGGCAACATTAATACAGGAAAACTGACATTAAATAACATCAGACTATTAACACTGAGAATAGACAACCATCTCTTAGGAGAAACCATAGATCCAACCCTTGCCTCACAACTAGAAATTTTCATCTATTATATTTCTAGTTTCAAGGAAGATATGCAGGTTGTTTAGGTTCAGACACAGAGTTACGATCAAAAATTTTCTCTTGGGTAAGTGCAATAGCATCTATTTTAGTAGGTTGCTTTTTTTGATCTCTTCTTAATATAAGATTAATAGACTCAAAAGTTAAATTCTCCTCAATTCCATATAAATAATCAGTTTTTCTAGTTTCTTTCTGAACAATAACGTATTTCCACTGTGATGCTTCTACTACTAGAGTTTCACCTAATAATTCCCATTTATCGTCTTTTAAAAAGAAAAGTTCAACTTCAACCTGTCGATTTTTTTCCTCAACTCTCATACAATACTCCGTTTGGGAATTTGGTTTGCCATCCAAAAGAATATAAGGAAACTCAGAAGTATTACGCTCTTCTGGTTGTATACCAGGAATAAAATCTGGGTCTACAAATAATCTTGTTAACCCCGGTATAGCAGGTTCTTGAGGGCGTATCCAAGCTTTAAGTTCACCATCGTCTTTAACCTGACTGAAACCTGTCGGACAGGAAGAAGCATCTTCCTTGATAACCATTTCAACATCTTCACCAATTTTCCCATTCCAACAAAAGGGTGAATTATCCGCATATTCTAAAGCTATAACATAAGAATTTCTCGGCTTTATTGCATCTTTTGGAAAAATTCCCCTCCAATACAAATTAATAGCACCATTACTTGGATCGAGAGGACTTATTCCTAAGTCTACTAACCCACATTCCGCACTTCAAATTGTATTGTAACAAGTTGAAGTGCGGAATGTGGGATAATATATTAGTTTATTTAATATTAATATGTATAAATCAGTCACTAAAAATTGTTAGATTTGAGTCGGGATACAATCACCCAAAACACCTATAGACAAGATTTTCAAGACTTAAGATTTAATATCTAGATTCTCAAGTATTACAAATTAACTCACAGAATTATAGAATCTACTTAATATATAAAAACCGTGTAATAACGGAAATACGTTCAATTAATAAATAAATATAATTTATAATCTATTTCCATATACACAAAGTATTTGTCTTCACAGAATCTTTAAAAATTTAGCTACTGCTTTATAGAAAATTCAAAAAGATAGTTACATTCAATAATTAATAATGAATAATTAATAATTACCTCTCCTTGAAAAGAAGAGGATTGACTAATCATGAAAATTTTTATTTATTATCCCCTTAAAAGGGGAGGCTTTAAACCAAAATTTTTCGGTAAAATTGTCTGGAAAACTATTAATTAAGATATTTGCGTTCCTCTTTACACCTAATACCAAAACGAATTCAGCCTCTTAATATTTACTTTATAAATCAGCTTTTAGACCTCTCCAAAAATCAAAAATAAAATCAATTATTATCCTTTTATTATCAATTATTTCTCCCTGTTCCCTATTCCCTGTTCCTTCTTTTCTGGAGATGTCTATTAAAAAGCAATTGATAAATTTAAGAATAATTAGAAAGTATTGAAAAAAACTGATTTTAACAAGCAAGAGTGTATATTCATTATTTATGAAACAGCTAAAAACTGACTGCGAGATAGCTGAATAAGTAGGTAGGCACGAAAAAAACTAACTATGTAACAAAAAGTAAAGTAGCTCTAAAAGCTCTGCCCTCTGCCTTCTGCCTTCATATAACAAGAAATTTTAACGCCTACCTACTTATTTACAATTAAAATCTTTTTTACTTTATTTTCATATCCTTTTCTTTGACTATTCTCTATTATACCAATTACAAAAAATAATGCTATACTTATGCAAAACTTCAATGATTAAGTAATTAGTCGAATTCAGTAAATTTAAATACGATTATCAACCAGTTAGTTCATATTATTACCAGGATTTAACTGCTCCTATACTCCCCTACTTCCCTACTCTCTCACTAAATAAAATTTAGAAAAGTTTTTGAGATTTGGTATTAAACGTTCTCTCGTTTGTGAATGTAGGAATATTTTATCAAATAGGTATTATATAACATCTAATTAACCCTCCTATAAAAATATTTATCTAGTTAATTAAACCAAATGGCAACCCACTTACTAATAACATAATAGGTACTGTTAGGGCAGATTTTTCTTCAGAAATATTGGAAATTTTATGACAACCACTATACATAATTAAAATCGTATAACAAAGAGCAAAAATAGCTACAATAAAACTAATTACCCAATTATTTAAAACTCCACTGACAAACAGTAGTAAACCTAGAGGTAATAGTGAGACACCTGCGATAAACAAATCTCCTGTTAAACTACCATTAGTTTTAAATATTAGTCTAGCAAAACCACTTGTAACTGCGATATTCACAAAGGGAATAATACCGATAATTATTAACAATAAAAAACCTGTATGATTACCTTCATCTAATCGTTGTAAAATCAGACTAATTCCTATTACAAAGCAAACTTCAAATATTACTCCTAATAAAATTCCTACATGCAGCGCTCTTTTTTGTTCCAATTGCTCAAAAGCTGGTAATAATCCTCCTATTGGATTAGGCAAAAAAGTCTTTACTGCAATCCAACTATCCTGAAAAGTTCTCTGAAATATTTCTCGTATTTCTGCCCAGGAAAAATCCTTTAAACTTTTAATAGCTTCTAGGGATATTTGAGAATTAGCTCTATCTCCTTGCTCTGCAAAAAGTTGGGCAGCTTTTCTGAAATCCAATCTTGCCAGACGATGTTCTTGTAATTCTAGATAAACCAAACCACGCTGATAATAAATATGAGCAAAATTCGGATTTATTTCTAATGCTTTAGTATAGTCTTCCATACCAGCTTGAATATACCTTAATTTCATCCGACATAAACCCCGATAATAGTAAACTTCTACTAAGTATGGGTCTAAAAATAATGCCTTAGTATAATCAATATCGGCATTCCGATAATCTTGCAATTTATAACTAGCAAATCCTCTATGATACAAAACTTCTGCCCAATCAGGATTAATTTCCAGTGCCTTTGTATAATCTAATATTGCACCTTGATAATCTCCAAACTGACTTCTAGCAACTCCACGCTTATATAATTCTTGTGCTTCCCCTAAGGTTTGGTCATATTGCGATCGCTTCAATGGGTCAGAAAGAATCTCATACACTGAATTAATTTCTTTAAATTTTTCTGCTGCATTTGTATCCTCTGAATTGACGTCAGGGTGATACTGACGTGCTAGGCTATGATAGGCTTTTTTAATCTGTTCTGCTGAAGCATCTTTTGATACTCCTAGAACTTCATAATAGTTATGATCTTTTTCCATCTAACCACAGTTTTCCAAAGCACTGCTTTTAGGCAATTATTGCTAATTATATCATAAAATATCTCAATGTTTATGCCAAACAACATAATTATCAATAAAATCAGAAAGAATGTAATTTTTTCTGATATAGAATTTATCAAATTGGTGAGATAGATAAAATTTAGATTTTAAGGAGCAGCGGTGCGACCCCTGGTCAACGACTGAGACAAGGGAATGGGCACTAATAGAGGAAACAGGGAATAGAAAAAATACTGTATTTCATTAATATCAGAACTACTATCAGTTAGAGACTGTTTGTAAAATAAGTATTAAGAGAACATGCGAGTGACTAAAATCTAAAAGCGGTAATACTTCAAGAGATTGAAATTTGGTAGGTAGAGAAGTATTCAGTACATATATTCCTAGATTTTTAAGCGACAAATATTTGTCTTGATTTCTTCCTCCTTATTCCCTATTCCCTATTCCCTATTCCCTGTTCCCTGTTCCCTGTTCCCTGTTCCCTGTTCCCTATCTCCTTTTTATATTTCCTTTACAAACAATCTCTTAAATATTTAACTTTTAGTTTGGAGTTTTTATACCTTTAAATACTACCTCATAATGCCGATAATATTTATTAACAAGTATTAACAACAAATCTCCTTAAATATGTCTATAATTCTCTCTCAAACATGAGTTAATCAAAGCGATTTTTAAGGCTGTAAATCATGGAAAAACTTGATTTTTGATGTATGTCAGATGAAAAATTAAGCCTGACATTGGCGATCAAAAAATACTTAATAGCTTTCAATATACAAAAAACAGATAAAAAATATTAACAAGGAATAGTTAAAACCCATGCTTTCTAATTGTTAGATTCTGACTCCTGACTCCTAACTTCTAAGAATTTATACCAAACATCTATCAAAATAATTGGGTCGCGTAACCTCGTTAAAAAAACAACTTCTGATTTCTATATGTCGGCAATCCGACAGCTCCCCTATCTCACTTCTAACTTCGTTAACACACTTGCTAATAGACTCTCAATACTGATGAAATTACCATCAGAAAAATACACCACAATTTTCATAATCTAGTGGTAGAAAATTATTATTTACGATAAGTTCGGTATTTACCTTTATATTTCTCAATATGGACACGACCTATCTTCTCCTTCTTTACCTTTTGAGTGTTTCGTTTCGTCATTTTACGATACTGAAATGATACTGGATTTAGTACCTACAAAAGGAGAGAGTTTAGTCTCTATCAATATGGAGTTAAGCGGACTCGAACCGCTGGCCCCCTCAATGCCATTGAGGTGCTCTACCAACTGAGCTATAACCCCGTGTATATAGGTTTCAGAGCTTCGATTAAGCTTTATTCATTAGATAATATCAGTTAGAAACCAGTAAGTCAAGAATCTAGTTGTTTTGGCCATGGGATTATTAAGCAAAACCATTTTACTTAGGCTATTTTGTACAGATAAAGAGCAGTGGACTCTGGCCACAAAAAAAATCCACTAATTATTTTGAACCTTGACAAGTCAGATGAGGTCATGTATTATGTATATATTAGTTAATCGAATAATCAATAAAAATTGGCAAGTTAGGGAGTAATTCCTAATCTTAACTTTTTAAGTTAAGTTTAAATTTTAACCCAAGAGGTTCTTCCAATTCGGTACTTGCCAGTCTTGACCACAGATGACTAAGCTGCCATTAGTGGAACATCTTTTGTGAGTGTCATTGCATATTTGACAATTCTCTTCTAACTTAGAAAATTTTTCCCACTTATATTTCTGGTTAGGGCTAGATGTAGAGTAAATAGTTGATAATTCTACACTAGATGTATTACTATAGTAACCATAACTATAATTATTAGGAAAATGACTATTGCGTTCTTGAGGATTTTCGTTTAAACTATACATATTATTTTAACCTTATTTGTTTTTGGACACGGCTGCTGAGGTCGTGTTTTTTTTGTTCTTTCATAAGTTTGTAAAAACTTATTTTTAGTTTTAGAAAATTTTGGATGAGGATGATCTTATTGTAGCGATATTTCAAGGAAATGAGTGAAAAAAGAGCAAAAATGTCTAAAATAAGGCAAATATGTAGCTCTAAGCTGATTTTACTCTTATTTAGAGCCTAGGATTCTCTCAAAAAACAGGTTTTGCAATATTGCAAATTGACTCTAAGGATAAAAGAACTTCTCACGTTATACAGTTAGAAGTTCCTCCAGTCTATTTCTCTTTAATTCATTCTGTGTAAACCAGAACGTCCTCAGAGTCTTTCCTTGATTGTCGATAAGATGGTTGCTTAATTAGTCTCCAACCTTCACGCTTCATTGATTCATTCACAGCAGCCAGGAAGTCATCTTTGCTGGTTATAGTGATAATCTTACGTATTACGCTCCCGAAAACCCCAAGCTAAAGCTTTCAAGAAGTGGATTACTTCTTGGTAGTGTATGAAGATTTAAAGATTGCTAACATATTGAAAAATCATCACTTGGCCAAATCAATATCTGATGCAAGTTGGTATCAGTTCACGGAATGGCTAGAGTATTATGCTAGGTTGCACGGAATTGTTTGTATAGCAGTCCCTCCACATTTCGCCACCCAGAATTGTTCGTCTTGTGGTCAAACAGTCAAAAAATCCTTATCACTAAGAACTCACAAGTGTTCGCACTGTGGTTATATTGCCGATAGAGACTACAATGCAGCAAGAAACATTTTAGCTAAAGGTTTAGAAATGTTAGGAGCAATAGTTAACAGTACCTCTCGGTACTCGGAACCAGGGGGAGACCCAAAAGCTAGGGGAGAGTCGGACCTCTGGAGCGCGTGATAGCAACCCATACCAATCTAAGTTGTCTCTATGAACGTAGAATCATCAATGATGAGAATCCCGCATCATAATCTCTGATTTGATGCCGGGATTATGTCAATAGGAGAATAATATTTTGATAGCTCCTTTACTATTTACCCTGATTAGCTTGGTAAGAATTGATTCTTACTTATAGCGGTTTTCACAAAGGTAGACTACAGTAAAAATTCTATATGTACCTAAAGTTTAATAAATTGCAGAAATAGTTGTATTCTATGTTAATGAAAACCGCTATAATTTCATCAACATATTATCGACTGTTTTCCAGACTGATTGCTTTCTAGAGTTAGGAGTAGTTTGATCATTTTCGGTCTTGTGGTTCGTCCATACCTCTAGCAGATTAAATAGTTTAGCTTGAGAGAAATACCCTAGTTTATACTTCTCCAGAGAAGCATCATAATACCCGCTAATCCCTATTGACACTCCACGGGATAAATCCGCGTGGATTCTGAAGGTTGTTAAAACAGGGGATAAATCCGCCTGTTTTAACTTCT
>NZ_JBNHEP010000133.1:0-4598 GCF_050015995.1 Dapis brunnea BLCC-M229
TAATGGGTAATCCTAAACCTGTGCCTTCTTGACTATTTTTACCTGTTTCAGTTTGGGCAAATGCTTCAAATAATTTACTCATTTCATCTTCAGCTATTCCTGCTCCTGTATCTCTCACTGCAAAAATTATTTTTGCTTTTCCATTACTTTCCCCCTTCTGCTTTTCTAAGGGGGGATTAAGGGGGGATTCTTTTTGACTACCAACTGTTACGCTTACACCCCCTTCAGATGTAAATTTAATCCCATTATTGATTAAATTAATTAAGACTTGACGCAGCTTAATTTCGTCAGTATAGATATATTGAGGTACATGATCTTGATGGTCGAATATTAATGTTAATCCTTTATTTTCTGCCATTATATGTAGTAAGTCTTCAAGTTCGTTTAAGAAGGAATAAAAGTCAAAACTCTTGCTGTTGAGAGTCATTTTCCCTGCTTCAATTTTAGATAAATCTAAAATGTTATTAATCAAGGTTAATAAATAGCTACCACTGTTATTAATAATAGTTGTATTTTCTTTGTCTTCCTTTGATAAACTCTGAGAATGGATCATAATTTGCGAAAAGCCTAAAATTGCATTTAAAGGAGTGCGTAATTCGTGACTCATATTAGCAATGAAAGTGCTTTTTGCTTGGTTTGCTACTTCCGCTTTTTCTTTCGCCACTTCCAATTGTTGATTCGACTCCGTGAGTTCAACAGTTCGCTCTGCTACTCGTTGTTCGAGAGTTTCAAACAAAGCTTGTAATTCGCTTGCCATAAGGTTGAAAGACTGAGCTAATTCTCCGACTTCATCACAGCGATCGCTCTCTACTTTTGTCTGTTGATGCCATTCTCCTTGACTCATACTTTTTGCAGCTTGGTTTAATTTCAAAATCGGTCGTGTAATCCAACGTGCGGTAAAAATACCTAAGATGATAGCGATCGCCAACGCCAAAATACAAAGGGCAATGGTAATTCTGGTATTAGCATTAATCTCTGCCATAAATTCTGACTCCGGCACAACGATAGCGATAGTCCAGTTTGGATTAGGTATTTCAGAACTTGACGATTGTAAAGGGACTACTCGCAGCAAGTATTGCTCTTTATTTAGACGAAATTGCAACTGCTCTTGTGATTTTTTTTGTGAACTTAAAGTTTGCCAATAATTAGTAGCAAAAGCAATGACAGCATCATGGCTTTGGTTTGGTTTCAAGCGCTCGAAAGTCCCATAATAATTTTCAACTTTGCGCTTATCTTGTTTAGAGATAAGAAACAACTTCTCATCAACCGATTTTGCGAGCAACTTCCCATCCTCATCAATAAGTACAATTCGACAACCATTACAAATATTCAGAGATTTCAGAAAATCTTGTAGCAATCTTAAATCCAAATTGACAGCAAAAACTCCTTGTAACTCACCTTTGCGATCAAAAAATGGCGCATAGCTACTAACTCCTAGAGCTGGAAGTTTTCCTATTTGGAAAGGTTTTGTCCAACCGAAAGTCCGATCGCGGACTGCACCTTGATACCAAGGACGTTCTTGAACTGGGAATTTGTCAATTGAGAAAGCCTCTTTGCCATGATTACCTTGTTTATCAACAAAAGTTACAATTAATCGTTCCATCAGTTTCGGATCGTTATAGGCATATTGAATATATTCTTCATCTGGATATTGCGGATACCCTTTTAGTCTCATTTGGTGAATTACTTGGAAAGTCCCGTCAGGTAAACCTAAAAGAACAGCACTCACGGTTTCAAATTGGTTAATGCGTTTCCATAGAAGTCCCTTGATCTCAGCTAGGTTGTTTAAATTGACTGTTTGACTTCGGACTGCTTCAATATTCATTTTGTTAATTTGCATTGCCGTCTGAAGATTTTGCTGAATATACAAATTAACTCGCTCTACCACTTCTGTCATCAAGCGTTCTGAGAGATTTTGTACTGCTTGCTGACCACTTCGATAAGACAAATAACCTACCAGTCCAACGCTTGCCAGCAATTGCATCACAAAGGGGACTATCAATACCATCCGCAGAGAAAGTTTACCAAACATAGAATCTTAACTTTTGACTTTTAATTTTTGACTTCCCTGAAACCTACTTCTAAATTCTGACTTCGCGATCGCTACACAACCAGAGAATAGGAATAACCAGTTGCAGAAAAAGGTATAAAAATACTCATACTCCCCTACTCCCCTACCCTCCTACTCTCCTACTCTCCCACTTTCCTATTCCAAAAGGTAGAAAAATACTCCCCCACTCCCACTCCCCCACTCTCCTATTCCAAAAGGTAGAAAAATACTCCCCTACTCCCCCACTCCCCCACTCCCCTGCTCCCCCACTCTCCCACTCCCCCACTCCCCTACTCGTCTACTCCCCTACTCGTCTACTCCAATATGGGTCGCCCAGATCCATATCAATTTGCCATTGGTCTAACAGCAACATATAATCAACAACATCATAATTTCCCTGTCTATGTTTCTCTGATTCATGGTTAATTAAAACACAGCGAGGAGTAAATACAATTCGCTTACCTTTTTTCCGCAACTTCAAACACAAATCAATATCCTGATAATCAGAGAAAAAATGTTCATTAAAACCACCTACCAACTCAAAATTTTCCCGACTCATCATCAAAGAATCTCTACTAACAGCAGACACCTCTCTTGCACAAACTAAAGAACCTGCATAACCATCATCATTAGTCGGAAAACCTCGCATCACATAATTAACTTTTCCCAATTTTCCTAACACAATACCTGCGTGTTCAACAGTTCCATTAGGAAAAACTAAAAATCCTCCCACAGCACCAATATCAGATTGTTCTGCATAATATAAAAGATGTCTTTGCCAATCATTAACAGCAACTTCTAAATTAGTATTCAGAAAAACAAAATATTCACCTTGGGCAGTTTTAGCACCCAAATTATAAGCACGAGAATAATTAAACTTACCCGATAAACCTAAAACTTTCACAGCAGGATTTTCGATGAAATTATCTGTTCCATTCTCACCAGTTATTAAAATTACTTCATTTTCGGGATAAGTAGAAACAGACAATAAATTTTCCAACCATTGACTGAGACTTTCCGAAATATTAGGAGTAGCAATAATCAAACTAATCAAAGGATAATTCTTTCTCGGCAAAGGATTAATATTTACCCGATGTCTACCCAAACCAGGTTCCGCTTTTGCTGCCAAACCAATTCTCTCTAAATGAGCATTAACAGCAGCTTGTTGTACTACTTCAATACCTGCTTTAGCATCAGCATCTCCCGAAATACTTCCCTGAACTTTTCGCCAATGATAAAGATGTTGAGAAATATGAGCAATTTTATTAGTTTGCTCGGAAACTCGTAACATAAACTCATAATCTTGTACCCCATCAAATTCACTCTTAAAACCTTGAATATTTAAAGCTATTTCTCGACGTACACATAATAAATGACCAACATACATAACACCACGAAAATATTCAGGTGACCAGTCAGGTTTAAAGAATGGTTCAATATAATTTAAGCCAGAAAAATCAATTTTATCTTCATCAGAATAAACCACATCAAATCCTGCTGCGAGTTTATGCAAACTATTTTCTAAAGCTGTTGGTGCGAGAGTATCATCATGGTCTAATAAACAAATAAATTCTCCAGTAGCCATTTTCAGTGCCTTATTTGTCGCAGCACTAATACCCCCATTATCTTCTGAAAATAGAACTTTAATTCTCGATTCTTTTTCTGCTAAACCTGCAAGAACATTTCTAATTTCTTCTTGTTTCGATCCATCATCAACAATACACCATTCCCAGTTAGGAATAGATTGGTTAAGAACACTCAAAACTGTCTCCACAAACCAATCTAAAGAAGAATTCCAAGTAGGAGTTAGGATACTCATAGAAGGTTGATAAAAATCTCTTCTTCCAACTTCGGTCTTCCTTCTTCCTTCCATTAAAATTACTGGATTAATAATTTCCCAGAACTTTTCAACCGTTACTCCCGATAAACCCAATAATTCCTGTTTTTTTTGTCTAGGAGTTTGGTTTGCCAACCCAGACAAATTATTAACTTCTACCACTGGTTTAGTAGAACCTTTATCTCCCAACCCAGACAAATTATTAACTTCTACCACTGGTTTAGTAGAAGTTTGATTTGCCAACTCCGACAAATTATTAACTTCTACCACTGGTTCAGTAGAACCTTTATCTCCCAACCCAGACAAATTAGTAACTCCTTCTATCTGGTTGGTTAGAATTTTTTTTTTCGTAGGAGTTTGCTCTCCCAACCCAGACAAATTTGTATCTGGTTCGACAAGAAATAAACTTTTAGCTGAAGTATTCGTCTTTTTAGATTTGAATTTTTCCAAATCAGCTTGAATTTCTTGAATCTCTGTTTGCGACTTCTCCAAATCTGCCATTATTTCTGTCAATAAAGGAGAAATAAAAGAGGTAGCTGTAGGAATTATTTCCCCGGTAGTTTCCAATGGTAAATTTTCCGGCAAAATCTCTAAGCGATCGCTATCAACTTTTTCCCAAGACGACTCTAGAAAAACTTCTTCTTCATTCTTTATTTCTTCTTGCTTCTCAATATTAAATTCTGACTTCCCAGATTTGACTTCCTCTTTTTG
>NZ_JBNHEP010000133.1:4698-7988 GCF_050015995.1 Dapis brunnea BLCC-M229
ATCAATTCTGAATTCTCAATTCTCAATTCTAAATTCCTGCCTTCTTGCTTCTCAATATTAAATTCTGACTTCCCAGATTTGACTTCCTCTTTTTGACTTATCAATTCTGAATTCTCAATTCTCAATTCTAAATTCCTGCCTTCTTGCTTCTCAAGAATCAACATATCTGGATAACTTTTACAACCCACTCTCCCACACCAAGAACCATAGAATTTTCCTAACACATCAAAACCAGAATTATTCGCCCACTCCAAAAATAAAGACTCCAGAAAACCCATACCTTTTTCTGGTGCATTTATGTCCTTAGCAAAACCTTCTTGAACTCGATGAATAAGAAGTTGAGAACTTTTACCTTCAGAAATTAATTGTTCTGACTCATGGTTAACCAAGAAACAATTAAATAACAGACGACCACCAGATTTTAAAACTCGATAAACCTCATCTAAATAATTACGAATCTCACTCCCACTCACCTGAGTAAACCTAGAACTAATAAAAACAAAATCAAAACTTTTTTCATCGTAGAGAAATTGAAAATCTGAATCTATATGCCGAAAATTAAAATGAGGTTTTTTAGTTGTAATATTTTCCTGCGCCCAAGATATTAACTCCTCAGAAAAATCCAATCCTTCATAACGCCCTGGAGACTGTAAATAATAAGAAAGACCATAAGCAATATTCCCAATTCCACAACCAACTTCTAAAACTTCAGCAGTAGATTTAAGACCTACCCTTTGGATAAAGTCGCCTAAAAACTTAAAGCTTCTCGGAATAAAATTACTCGCTCCCCCATCTATATACTTATGATCAGGAATAGGTAGGGAAGGTTTAAATAATTTAAACAGAATATTTCCCTCTTCCCCTTGAAATATTGGAGTAACAGCAATCAGAGAATTTTGACAGTTTTGTAGTTGTGTTTTAGAGAGGGAAATTTCCAAGCGAAACCGAGAATTTTCAGCATTATTAAGTTTAGGGCGAACTTTTGCTATATCTGGACTAGGTAGACCTAATTCTTGTGCAAAAGAAGTAATTTTTTTACCCCCAATAACAACTTTAAAACCTTCTACAGAACCAAAATTTTCCGAACCAACCCAACCATATATTACTAATTTTTTATCGGAAATTCCTACCTTATCTAAATAACCAAAACAATCAACCACTATCGAACTAATAGATTTGTTAATCCCAGAATATTGTTGATTTTCAACTTCTGATTTTTGATTGTGTCTAAATGGTTGAACTGCTTTTGTAATTGGTTTTTCTGATTCTTCTAAAACTATAGGTGCTTCTGAAAAATCTTGTTGTTTGGAATTGCCTAATACTTTGGATAAAACCCTACCTTCACCATCTTTGAAAATTGGAGTTAAAGCAATATTAGAATTGGAGAATTGTGAAATTTGTTCGTATCTCAGAGGTACTTTCAGGCGGAATCTTGCTTTACCAGAAGTATTAAGATTACGGTGTAATTTTTCCACATCTGGACTTGGTAAATTCAAAGCAGCTTCAAACTTATCTATTCTCGTATCTGCAATAGTTAATTTGAAACCTTTTACCTCCCCCGAATTAGGAGCAACCACCCAACCTGTAAGTAATAATTCTTGGTTATTAAATTCTGCCTTGTCTAGAGAACCTAATGTTGGTAATAATTCTGTTTTTTCTGTCACCGGATATTGCTCCAAATTAACTATATTTTTTTCAGGTAAATTAATGTCACTCCCAACTTCTGACTTCTGACTTCTGACTTCTTTTTGACTTCTAAATTCTAAATTCTGAATTCTAAATTCTTTACTTCTTCCTTCTGCTAATTTTAAAGCTGCTGCATAAAGTTCTATATCTTCACTATTAGCAGCAGCTAAATCATCCATTAATTTTTTATCTGATAAGACTTCCTTTTGAAATTCAACATATTCTGGATAAGGATTTCTATTTTGATAAATTACCTCATAATCAGACCAACCTAAAATATTTTTCAGTTCCAGTAAATCTTCAGCAAAATATTCTGTAATTCCCACAAAATCAAAATAATCTAGAGACTTACCATTTACACAATAAGTCATCAAATTACTATTACTTTGAGCAAACTTTAACAAACCTTCTTTATTTAGATGGTCTTTAGTAGGATTAGATATGTGGCGAAAACAATAATCAGAAATTAAGCGCCGGATCGGTTCTCTTAACCATGTAATTCTCTGAGCATTAGGAAATAATTTATCATACTTACCCGCCCGAAAATGACCCTCAATAACTTTAGTTTGCCAATGAATAGTAGCTGGCATATTATCTTCAAACATATTAGTTTTATCAGTTAGAACCCCTTGAGTTCCATAAACCTGTAATAAAACCTGTCTAAAAGCAGTTCCAGCAGCTTTTGGCACATGAACAGAAATCAATTCTACCTGCGGAGTTTGGATTGGTAAATTATTTGCTTCTGGTGTTTTTACTAAAGAAGATAAAGCAGGAGTAACCGCATTTAACAGAGGTTCTCCTTCACAATTTTCTACTAAAGGAATTAAAATAATTAGAGCATCTTTAAATTCTTGTTGCTGCTGTTTATTCATAGGCAACCTAATAATAAACCGAGCATTATTAGCAGCAGAAATATTTGGATGTGCCCTTCTTACTCCAGGACTAGGAAGACCTTGAGTTAAGGCAAATCCTGTTAATTTTTTACTGCCAAATAAAACCTTAAAATTAGTTACAGGTTCAGACTCAAAAGAGAGAACCCATCCACTTAAACAAACAGTTTCATTTTCGATTGCTACTTGGTCTAAAAATCCAGTAGTTGCTGCTAGTTTTTGAGGTTGTTTATCTGCTATTTCAACTTTTTCCATATTGGTAAGATTTCCCTAAATTGTTTTTTACTAAAATTATAATCTTGAAGAAGTATAGCGTTACACCCAAGTCAAAAGTTAAAAGTAATCTCTAAGTGAGTTTCCAGTATAGTCGGAAAATTTTACTATCCATCTACATCCGGCGTGCGCTTCAGAAAATGAATCTATTATTGCTATATACGCAATAGTAGAAAATTTTTACTATCCATCTACATCCGGCGTGCGCTTCAGAAAATGAATCTATTATTGCTATATACGCAATAGTAGAAAATTTTTACTATCCATCTACATCCGGCGTGCGCTTCAGAAAATGAATTTATTATTGCTCTATACGCAATAGTCGGAAAATTTTACTATCCATCTACATCCGGCGTGCGCTTCAGGAAATGAATTTATTATTGCTCTATACGCAATAGTCGGAAAATTTTACTATCCATCTACATCCGGCGTGCGCTTCAG